>JAYEKC010000036.1:0-5682 GCA_034716715.1 Gemmatimonadota bacterium
CGACGCGAGCCACGCGTTGAAGTCGCGCTTCATCCCGTACGCAAAATCGATGGAACAGTCGGCGTTGTGGCCCTTGCGGCCGTCGCTCCCCCCGCAGGTGTTCCACCAGATGATGTTCTGCGTGGTGTCCGCCGTGGTGACGCTGGGGATGTCGGCGGGGTCCACGACCTCGGCGCCCGCCCGCTTCAGCACGGCGATCGCCTCCGCCATTGCCGCCGACTGCGCGGCGTTGAGCCCGCCGCGCGGCTGCGTCGTGCCGGGAACCGTGAACCGGTCGTAGTAGAACGCGCGCGGGATGCCGATGCGCGCGCCCTTGAGCGCGTCGGCCTTGAGGAACGGCCGGTAGTCGTTGCCCGGGGGCGGCGTGCACTTCTTCGTGTCGGGGTCGTTCGGGTCGGGCGTCTTCCCCTCGAGCGCGCCGAGCATGATCGCGGCGTCCTCGACCGTCTTCGCCATCGGGCCCGGCGTGTCCTGGTCGGCCGTGATGGGGATGACGCCCCACCGGCTGATGCGGCCCACCGTTGGCTTGATGCCGGCGAGCATGTTCTGGTTCGAGGGGCTGAGCACCGACCCCGACGTTTCCGTGCCCACGTTGGCCGCCCAGAAGCTCGCGGCCGTCCCGATGCCGGAACTCGACCCGCCGGTCTGCATCGCCGCCCGGCCGTCGTTGAACCCGGGGCGCGGGTCGGGCCGCGGGTCGTACGGGTTCATGCCCTGGCCGCCCACGGCACTGTAGTTGCCCGGCATCGGGTTCGGCGCGCCGGCCACCCAGTTGGCCAGCTCGGTGAGCACGGTCTTCGCGATGATGATCGCGCCGGCATCCTTCAGGTTCTTCGTGAGCGTCGCCTCATACGGCGGCACGAGGTTCCTGAACGCGAGCGCCCCGCCCGTCGTGGGCATGTTCGTCGTGTGGATGTTGTCCTTCAGCGCGACGGGAATGCCGTGCAGCGGTCCGCGCACCCGCCCCTGGGCCCGCTCGCGGTCCAGCGCGTCGGCCTCGGCGAGGGCCGTGGGGCTCACCGTGATCGTCGCGTTGAGGCGGTCCTCGTACTGGGCGATGCGGGCGAGGTACGCCAGCACGAGCTCGCGCGACGTCGTGCGCCCTTCGGCGAGCGCCTGCTGCATCTGGGGGATGGTCGCCTCCCGGATGTCGAACATCGGCCGCTGGGCGGCCGGCGCCGCCGGCTGGGCGCGGCCCGCGGGCCGGCGCTGGGCGGGCAGGGCCGTCGCGGCGAGCGCGAGGAGCAGGGCGGGGCCGTGGACGCGTGTCATCGCTTGCGAGCACCTCATTTGACGGGAATCACCCGGAAGGGGTCAGTATGCAGTACCGCCCCCACGAGGGGCAACACGTACCGCCGGTGCGGTTCGCCGTCCGCCACATTGCGGGGTACCATTTGCTCGTGAGCGTCCGGGCCAGTCTCCTCCTCGCCGCCGCGCTGCTCGCGGGCACCGGCGCACGGGCCGGGGGCCAGATCGTCCGTGACGCGCGGCCGGCCGTGGCGGCCCGCGATTCGCAGCGCCCGGTACCGTCCGACACGCTGGCCCAGGCGCCGGGCGAGGCGGCCCGGGCGATGCAGCGCGCCTTCGAGGCGTTCCGGCGCGTCAACCTGCCGCATGTTTCGCCGCCGCTCCCCGGGAGCCCCTGCGCCGAGCCCGTCGGGAAGCTGTGCTACGTGTACGACGAGCACGCGTCGCTGCCGCCGGAGCGCGACGTGGTGCGGGAGCGTCGCGAACGCCTGCTCGGACAGCTCGACTCCCTCGCGCGGCTCATCCCCGACGACGAGTGGATCACCGACCAGCGCGTGCGCTACCTCGCCGAGGCGGGCCGGCTCGACGACGCGCTCGGCGTGGCCCGGGCGTGCACGCTCGGCGGCTGGCGTTGCGGCGTGCTCGTGGGGTTCGCGTTGCACCTCAAGGGAGCGTATGTCGAATCGGGGCGCGCCTACGACTCGGCGCTCGCCGCGATGGAGCCCAAGCGGCGGTGCGAGTGGCGGTCCATCTACCTGCTGCTCGACCAGGTGGCGCTCGGCGCCTATCGCGACCTGCCCTGCGACGACCCGCGACGCTCGGCGTGGGAGGACCGCACCTTCTTCCTCGCCCGCACGCTGTACGCGATGCCCGGCAACGACTCGCGCACGGAGTACTTCGCGCGCATGACGCTGGCGCACCTCCTTTCGGAGGCGGTCACGCCCTACCAGTACGGCTTCGACGAGGACGAGCGGGAACTGCTCCTGCGCTTCGGCATGCCGCGCGCGTGGGCGGCCGAGCCGGTGCTGCCGTTCACGGTCGTGGCTCGCGCGCCCACCGTGTCGACCGGCGGCGGCGGCGGCCCGGACGGCAGCGTGCCGTCGTTCCCGAACGTCGGGGGCGCCAAGGGGCGCGGCAAGGGCGGAACGCCGGTCGGGAGTTACCCGCCGGGAACGAAGATTCCGGCGAACGTTCCACCGCTGGTGCGGCCACCCGACATGCCCGGCACCCAGGGCCTGCCCGGCATCCTCGGCGGCGCGCCGGACGCCAAGCCGCCCATCATCCGCGGACCGTCCATCGACGTCCTTCCGCGTGCGGGCGACGGAATATTCGTCGTGAGCCGCGAGGCGACGCCGGCGTACCGGTACATGCCGCCGGGTTTCGTGCTCCTCGACCCCACGCAGGCCGACTCCGCGGAGTGGGGCCCGCAGGTGCCGCCCGTGATTGCGCGGTACGCTCCGCCGTACGCCACGACGTTGACCGGGCTGCAGCACCAGCAGGCCGTGTTCCGGCGCGGCGACAGCGCGCTCGTGGTGATGTCGTACGATGCGCGGGGCGACAAGGATCTGGCCGGTGCGGCGCTGCGCGCCGCGCTGGTCGTGACCGCCGCCGACTCCGTTCCGGTGCAGTTCGCGGCCGTGCGCGACAGCGCCCCGGCCGCTGGCGTGCTCACGGTGCGCGCGCCGTACCGTCCGCTGCTGATGAGCGCGGAGGTCACGGCGCCGGCCCGGAACGCCGTTGCGCGGGCGCGGTACGGCATCGGCCCGCGGCGCGGGCCCCCGGCGCGGGTGACGGTGTCGGACCTCCTGTTCTACGCGCCCGACGGCGTGTTCCCGGCCTCCGCGGAGACCGCGGCGCCGCACGCCCTCGCCACCGAACGCGTGCACTCCCGCGAGAAGCTCGGCGTGTACTGGGAGGCGTACGGCACCAGTGCCGCGGGCGAGCCGATGCGGATTTCGCTGGTGGTGGCGCGCGAGAATCCGTCCGACCGCGGGTTCTTCCGGCGCATGCTGTCGGCAATCGGCGTGGCTGCCGACGCCGACCACGTGAGCGTGGGCCTTGACGAGGCGTCCGCCAGGGGTTCGACCACCACGCCGCGCGCGCTGGAGGTGGACATCTCGACGCTGCGCCCCGGCGCGTACATCGTTCAGCTCGAGATCACGGTCGCCGGCCAGCCCCCCCTGCGCGCCGAGCATCGGATCGAGGTAGTCGGGCCCTGACACGAGGAGCAAAGTTCATGCGCGCACGCCGCTGGTTGACCCGGGCACTCACTGTGTGGACGCTGGCCGGCGGCGCGGCAACCGGTGCCCAGTCCATTTCCGGCGCCGTGCTGGCAAAGAACGAGCCGCACCACCACCTGGCGTACGAGGACGCCGCGCTGCGCGTGCTGCGCGTGAGCGTGCCCGCGCACGACACCACGCTGCTGCACGAGCACGACCCCGACTACTTCTGGATCTCGCTCGGGGCCAGCGAGGTGGTGAACGCGAAGCTCGGCGCGAGCGACGCCGTGGTGAAATCGGCCGACCTCAGCATTCACTACGCCGTCGGCAAGTTCGCCCACGTGGCCCGGAATCCCGGAACCGTGACGTTCAACAACATCACGGTGGAGCTGCTCGGCCGGCAGACGAACCCGCGCAACCTGTGCGAGGAAGCGGTGGCCGGGGTGCCGCTCGCGTGCCCGAAATCGGGCAGCGCGCCGCAGCCGGGCATCACGCGGAAGCCCGCGTTTGCGACCGACCAGCTCGAGGTGGCGCTGGTGACCATCGCGGCGCGCGCGACGATGGCTGGTTCCGAGGCGCAGCCCGCGCCGTGGCTGATCACCCTCGACCCTGCGGACGCGCGGGCCCTGCGCGCCGAGGTGACCATGGAGCGAAATCCCGCCGGGCCGGGCGAGCGCCTCGAGTGGCGGGGCGGCGTGTGGCGGCCCGTCCCGCGGTCCGGCTGGTCCGTCACCAACGCCGGCGGCCGGCCCGTGCGGATGCTGGAGGTGACGCCGCGGGCGCCGTAGCGCCATCTTTTCCCGGACCCCCACGCCCCTCCGGGAGACGGCGATGAACAAGCGCGACTTCGTGAAGGCCACCGGCGGCGCCGCCGCCGCGATGATGTTCGGCCCCACGCTCGGCGACCTCTTCGCGCGCGTGCGCGAGGTGGGGGCGGCCGAGCTCGCGCAGGACGAGAAGTTCTGGGCGCAGGTGCGGTCGAAGTTCACGCTCACGCCCGACTACATCAACCTCGAGAACGGCTACTACTGCTTCCAGCCCGAGGAGGTGCTCGCGAAGTTCATCGGCCACGTGCGGGCGCTGAACCTCGAGGCATCGCACTACATGCGCACGCGCCGGCTCGACGACAAGGCCCGTGTGGCCGCGAAGCTCGCCGCCATCGGCGGGTGCAAGCCGGAAGAGGTGATCATCACCAGGAACACCACCGAGTCGCTCGACACGATCATCTCCGGGATCGACTGGAAGCCCGGCGACGAGGCCGTGATGGCCAACCAGGACTATGGCGCCATGCTCGACCAGTTCCGGTTGATGGCGCGCCGCTACGGGATGGTGAACCGGTACGTGGACGTGCCGCTCGACCCGAAGTCGGACGAGGAAGTGGTGCAGGTGTACGCGAACGCCATCACGCCGAAGACGAAGCTCCTGATGGTGTGCCACATGGTGAACATCACCGGGCACATCCTGCCCGTGGCGAAGATCGCCGACATGGCGCATGCGCGGGGCGTGCAAGTGATGGTGGACGGCGCGCACGCCTTTGCCCACATCGACTTCAGGCTGCCGGACCTGCACTGCGACTTCTACGGCTCGTCGCTCCACAAGTGGCTCTCGGCGCCGCTCGGTGCAGGGCTGCTCTACGTGCGGGAAGACCGCATCAAGGACGTCTGGCCCGTCTTCTCCGAGTTCAAGCTCGCCGACACCAACGTGCTGAAGCTGAACCATACCGGCACGCACCCGTGCCACACCGACCTCGGCCTCGAGGACGCGATCGACTTCCACCACATGATCGGCGGCGCGCGGAAGGAGGCCCGGCTGCGCTGGGTGCAGCAGTACTGGACGAGCCGCGTGCGCGGCACGCCGAAGGTGGTGCTGAACACGCCGGCGGACCCGAAGCGGTCGTGCGCCATCGCGAACGTGGGCGTACAGGGCGTGAACCCGCTCGACCTCGCCAAGAAGCTGCTCGAGGAGCACCGGATCTTCACGGTGGGCATCAACGGGAACGGCGTGTTCGGCGTTCGCGTGACGCCGCAGGTGTACACGTCCACGCAGGAGCTCGACGCGTTCGTGAAGGCGATCAAGGCGATCGCGCGTGCGGCCTAGGAGCGTTACGCTGGCGGTGATCGCGGCAGCCGCCTGCGTCGCCGGCGGCGCGGCGCTGCCACGTGAGCATGCCAGTGCGCGGTTTCTCGAGCATTCCATCGACAGTGGGCTGACCGGC
>JAYEKC010000037.1:0-5672 GCA_034716715.1 Gemmatimonadota bacterium
GGTCTACGAGACCATCGAAGGAGGCGCCAAGTGAAGATCACCTACGACCCGAAGGCCGACGCCCTCTACATCGCGCTGTGGGGGGCGAAAGCCCCGTTCCGCACGGTCGACGCGGGACGTGGCGTACACCTCGATTTCAACGACTCCGGCAAGCTGGCCGGGCTCGAGCTGCTGGGCGCGAGTGAGCATCTGCCGGCGGACGATCTTGCGCGCATCGGAAAGCCGTCGATGCCGCGGACGCTCGGCGAACTTGAGAAGGAGACCGGAATCACGGCCGAGACCTGGAAGAAGCTCTGCCAGGCGAAGCGCGTGCCGGCCACGAAGCGCGGCCGCGACTGGGTCGTCGAGCTCGCCGACGCCCTGAACTACATGGAGTCCCGGGCGCCGTCCGGGCGGCCGGCACGACGCCGGAAGGCCCGGCGCGCGCTGACGCGCTAGATTTCGCGCATGATCCCTCTTTACGCCGTTATCTGCGAGCATCAGCGCGCCGGTCAGGCCGGAACCATCGACCTCCTCGGCATCTTCGACCGGATTGCCGTGCCCAACGTGCCCGCGCAGCACCGCGGGGCGACCTTCGTGGTGCAGATCGTTACGGATGATGAGGCCGACCTCGGCAAGCATGATTTCGTCGTGCGCATCATCCGTCCGACCGGGAAGCCGCTCCTGGAGCAGCGCGCGGTGTTTCAGCTCCGACCTGAGGGAGGGTCGTGGCTGGCGGCCGGGCGACTGGCGTTTGAGTTCCACGGACTCCTCCTCCCCGACTTGGGGAAATACCTCTTCTCGCTCGACGTAGACGGCACGCCCTTCGCCCGTTATGCCATGACTGTCGTGCAGGCGCCAGCCAAATAGGCGTGCTGACTCGACCGCAAGCTTTGGCGAAGCTTGGCTCGCCCGCGGATCTGTCCTTCGACGACGTCGACGATGTCTTTCGGGCCTTCGGCTTCGATTCGGCCTCGCCGACATTCGAGATCCAGGTGTACTATCATCCGAAGCATCGGTGCGGAGCGTTCACCGCCCGCGATGACGGCCTGCACCTGGTTACCCCGATGCAGCGCGAGGTGGTTCGGGGTATGATTGAGTGCGTGTTGTTGCATGAACGACTGTATCCGTGACCGAGTAGCCACCTTCATTCTCTGACAGCCAGCCCATGTTTGTTCTCCCGACCGACGGGTTCTACCGAATTGTGCTTATCGAAGAGCGCCGCGCTGGCGCCCCGAACACATGGTTCGCGATGCATCCCGATCTTCCCGGATGTAACGCGGCGGCCGAGACGTCAGACGCCGCCGTCGCGGCGCTCGATCAGGCGCGCGAGGCGTGGTTGGCGGTGGCGGACAAGCACCATATCCCCATCCCGGCGCCGCTGAAAGATCCCTTCATCCAGGTTCAGTATCTCCCTGATCCCGCGGCCTATTTTGATGGCCAGAGCGGAAACGCTGCCGAAGCATCTCTGATCCGAATCCAGAGCCCGGCGGCAGCGGCCTAGCGCGTCGACGGTCTTGGAGACCTCCTTGGTTGAACATGCGCAGGGGCCCGGCGGCGAAGCCGAGCCCCTGCTTTCATTTCGCACCATCGAAGGTCAGCTGGCCGCCACCTCGGCATTGTGAGGCGCGGCCGACGAGTCCGGCACGTCGGCAGGGAGCGCCTTCAGCACGTCATCGAGGTGCAGGCACTCCTTCAGGTTCGGCGACGGGTTCCCCGAGTGGATCGGGGCGATGCGCCCGTTGCAGAAGTCGTTCCCGGCCGTCGCGTCGTACAGGATGCCGATCACCGGCGGCCCGTAGCTCGGGATGAGCACAACCTTGTCGCCGTTCTTCGCCTCGCGTCCGTTCTTGTAGTGCATCCTTCCTCCAGGGTTCATGCTGCGCGTTCGAGCGCAGCGGGTTGTGGCCGGATGGACTCTCCGGCAGCCAGGCCTCGCAGGATCCGCAGCGTCCGCGGCTCCGCGAGCCTTCTGTCATCCAGTCCCCGCAGACCGGGCAGCGCGACAACAGGACCACGGACCGCTCGTAGTGTGACGGCGGTGGGTCCGGAGCGAGGAGATCCGCCCATTCGTCGTTCGAGAGGCGGGCAAGCAGTGAGCAGCTTCTCATTGCATCGCGGCCAGGACCGCGCCGGCGGCCGCGCCGATCGCGGCGCCCGCCGGGCCGCCCACGAGGGCACCGATCGCGCCGCCGCCGGCCGCGGATCCGGCCGTGAGCACGACGCCGCCGACCCACTTCCACCAGGGTCGCGCGCCCTCGAGGACCGCCGCCTTCTCGCCCTGATGGTCGGCAAGGCTCCGCGTGCCGGCGAGCTCGCCCCGGACGTCGGACAGCTCGCGATCGAGCGCTCGGATGTGAACCGTGTCGGCCTGCAGGGCCGCCGCCTGCGTGGCCACGGTCATCCGCAGCTCGGCGATATCCCGGACAACGAGCGGAGGGAGTTCGACCGTTGCGCCGGCAACTTCGACATGCGCGGAGTCCACGAAGCGCACGAGCTGGTCGAGGCTGTCGCTCCGGGCCTTCGCGGCGGTGGCAGCATTCCGGTGCCGCACCGCCTCGGCTTCCGCGTGCACGCGCGCCACCGAGTCGGCCGAGATCCGCGCACGCTGCCGCAGAATCACCTGGCTGTCGGCGTGCACGGCGGCCGCGAGCGTCGCGAGCCGCGCATCGCGCGCGCCGTCGTCATGGCCCGAGCAGCGCGCGTAGGCGAGCCCGGCGATGATGGCGGCGAGAAGCGCGCTCGGGCCGATCCATGGGGCGAAGCGGTTCATCTGCGTTGCGGCGGCAATGCCGCGGTGAGCCAGGGAAGGGCGTCGAACCGCGCCGGCTGCCAGATCCGGAGCAGCTCGGTGATCGCTTCTCGCATGTTGAGCGAGGCCGCGCGCGCCTCGCGCTCCATGAGCTGGTCCGCGTGCACGCCGGTGAGCGATTGGCGGCGCGCGAGCAGGCGGAACACCGAGAGGATCACTTGCCAGATGTAGGTCGCCCAGTAGCTCCACACGCCCATGCGCCGCCAGCATTGCCACCAGTGCGTCGACTCGTGCAGGAACAGTTCGGCGATGTCACCCGGCGCCTGAATGGCAAGCAGCGTCTCGCTGATGAAGATCCCGCCCGGGGTGGTCTGGCCCGGCGTGAGGGCGCCGGCCAGACGCTGGCGCAGCGCGCCCATCGGCCGGATGTCGCGCGCGCAGCAGGGGAGGACGATCGCACACGCGTAGCCGGGGATTGAGACGAGCGCGCGGCCGGTCATGGGATCGGTGGAGATGAAGTTTTGGATCGTCATGCGGCGAGCCTCAGCACGAGGAGGTTGGGGGAGGGCAGGAAGCGGTGCTCGAACACGCCGTAGCCCGCGCGTGAATCGCCCTTGTCGTCCGTAGCGATCGTGTTGCCCTCGATCGTGGTGATGGCGCCGGCGTCCCGGCCGGTGACCAGGCCGATGTGGGCGTAGCGCTTCAGGGACCGGAAGTAGAAGACCAGGACGTCGCCGGCGACGGCCTCGGCAGCCGGCCGTCGGTTCGGCTCGGCCGTGGCGTCCACCCAGTCCTGCACGCGTCCGGACTTCTTCGGCGGGGTGAGACCAGCCTCGATGAGGCAGTCGTAGACGAAGGCCGCGCACCAGGGCGAGGCGAGCGGCGCGCCCACGGCACGGAGCCAGCGATCGATCTCCGGACTCCGGTTGGAGCCGCGGGGTGCCTCGCGGACGGCGAGGTAACCGCGGGCGACGTCGAGCACCCTCACGATGCCTCCGCGTGTGGCCAGCCATCGTCGGCCGCCTGCTTGCGGCGCGCGGCTATCGGGTCGCGTGCGGCCGCGGCGATCCCGCTGGCCACCTGCCCGACCTGCGGCGCGAGATATTGCGCGATGCGCGGGCCGCCCGCCCAGGCCGCGAACGCGGTGAACATGGTGCCGAGGAGGGCGTAGACGGTGTTCGGCACGCGCGCCTCGGCGCCGCTGACCACGAGGTGCACGTCGACAGCCATGACCACTAGCGCCACGCCGATGGTGAGCCAGAGGCCGCATCGCGCCACCGAGAGCTTGCCCTTCTCGTCATGGATGAGCTCGCCGAGCCGAGGGTGCCAGCGCATGATCAGTCCTCCGCGCGCGTGCGCGCGCTCTCCGGGCGCCGGAGCGCTGCGATGATGGTCTGCGTGGACCGTTCGAAGCGTTCCTCGAGGCGATCTTCGAGGCGATCGAAGCGGCTTCCCAGGTCTGTCTTGATGGCCATGTCGGCCTTCTCACGGTCGGACTTCTCCTCGGTGATGCGATGATGGGCGCTCGCCACCTTTGCCTGAACGGCGCCGAAGACCACCGCGCCCCCCACGGCACTGGCGAGCACGGAGATCACGACAGTGAGCTCGATCGAGATCCCTGAGCTCTCGGCACCGGCCGCGGCGATAGCCCCGGTGATCACGGCGGCGAACGCCGCTGCGGCTTTGGCATGGTGGAGCATCAGATGCCTTGCCTCATCCAGTTCGTGAAGAGCGCCGCGAGGCCGTCGAGCACGTCCTGCGGGTCGGCGTTCGTCAGGTCGCCGTGGTACGGCATGAGCTGCGGCGTGGCGAGGATCATCGGCAGCGCGTTCGTCGCGAGCGTCTTGATCGCCGCCGGCGAGTCGGCGACGCTGTGCACCCATTGGACCTCGCGCTGCGTGCGCCCCTCGTCGGCGAGGATGGCGTTCGCGGCGACGGGCACCGCGCCCTCGATCGTCCAGATGTTGATGTCGCTCTCCATCCCTCGAGCGATGCCGATGAAGTCCGGCGTGCCGTCCAAGGCGAGTGCGACGAGCTCCGTTTCGACTTCGAACTCGACGTCGCCCTGCGCGGGCAGGTTGCCCGTCTGCTCGTACCCGGCCTTGATGGTCGGATTCATGGCGACCGGCCAGAGCATCTGTTGCGCGCGATTGCCGACGTTCTCCGGCTTCGCGAGCAAGTAGCGATTCAGGCGCCGGCGCGCCGGCGTGTCGGCCGGTCCCTGCGGGGCTGCCTTCGCGCGCACGTAGACAGCCTGCTGCACGCTGTTGTTCCAGCGCGGGTCGGCGATGAGCGTGGCAATCTGAAAGGGCATGAGGGGGCTCAGTTGAGGTCGTATTCCTGCAGCTGTTGGCGCGTGACGAGGCCCGTCGCGACCGTGAGGCGCTGGTAGAGCGCATTCGCGAGTCCGTTCGAGCCTTGATTCCAGCCGATCTGCGGGTTGCCAAGGGCCGATCGCGCATTGCTCGCCGTCGACCAGGCACCAAATCCGCTGCCGATGTCGAGTCGACACGTCGGGCCCGTTCCCCAGTCGCGGAACTGCGCGACGAGGTCGAGTGGCGTCATGTACGCGATGGCCTGACCGGGGCACGGGTTGTTCGTGGACCCGCGAATCTCGGCGACGGCCTGCGTCGCACCTGGCGTGATGTAGATCTCCGCGCCGTTCGACGAGTTGTTGCCGATGTTCAGCAAGTTCCGGTAGACGCCCGCCGTCGACGTCGGAACCACGACTCGAAGCAGAACCGTGAAGTCCTGCAGCGGGAAGTTCAGTGGCGAAGTAGGCGCTTCATCATTGCGAAGAACGGTCGATCCGACGGAGACGATCGGCGACGACGGGAAGCGACGATTCGGTTCGAACTGGAAGTGGTGCACGATGACCGACTTCGTGTTCGACGGGACGCCACATACGTAGTTGAGCGCGAGGCGACTGTGACCGGCCTGA
>JAYEKC010000038.1:0-5654 GCA_034716715.1 Gemmatimonadota bacterium
CATCGCACGATCTCCCGGAACTCGCCCGACGCCTCGTCGAACACGTAGGGAGTACGATCGGGTGCCGCGGCCATGAGATGGAGGTCCTCCGCGCCCCGGTCGTGCACGATCCACGACATCGCCCGGTCCAGCACGCCGTCGTTCGCCACCAGTGAGAGGTGCATGTTGCGTCCCTCGGCGTACCGGACGAAGACGATGTTCGGCGTGCGCGGGAGCCGCGCAACCGCGGCCCGGAATGCCACGGTGCGTGACGCCACGCGGGCAAGGACGCCGCGCGCGACCACCGCGTCACGCGCCACGAGTCCCGTCGCGACGATCGTGAGGCCGGCGGCTGCCAGGCGCCGTCCCCCGCCGGGGCCCGTTGCCAACCGTTCGCGAAGCGACGCCGTCATCCGCCGGAGGCCCAGCGCCGTGACGAACGCCACCGCGGGAAACGCCTCGAGGTAGTAGACCGTCCAGTCGCGCGTGTGCGCCTGGGTCACGTATGCCAGCACGAGAAGTACGCCACTCGCAATCACGAACCAGCCGGCCGGCCCCGCCACCGCGAGCCCCACGGCGAAGGCGATCACCAGCGGCAGGCGCCACCCCGCGAACGCGTCGCGCAGCAGGAATCCGGCCCGCTCGGCGAACGTTCGCCAGGCCGGTGCGGTGGCCTGCTCCGTCTTGATGTCGCGCAGGAACTCGCGCACGCGCTGCATTTCGGGAGGGAGGTTCCGCTCCGGCGGCGTGTCGCGCACTGCGTACCCGGGGACGTCGAACGGCAGGTAATGCCGTGTGTAGAGGGCGAGCGGCGTGGTGCGCCAGTCGCCGGTGACGCGCGCGCTCCAGACCGGCAGGATGCCCAGCACGGCGGTGCCCACCGCCACGCCGAGGGCGAGCTGGCGCCATGCGTGCGCGCGCACCACGTCGCGCAGCACGAGGAGCCCCACGGGAATGGCGAAGACGAACATCGTGGGCGGCCGCGTGATGGCCCCCCAGCCGATGCACGCCGCGAGGGCGGCCATCCACGCGGGGCGGCGCGTCTCGCGCCACGACAGCAGCGCCCACCACGCCGCCAGCCACGCCGCCGACGTGGTCAACTCGGAGAAGTAGCTCGCCCGGAAGCGCAGGTTGCCGAACGTGCTCACCCAGAGCACGAACGTGGTCACCGCGACGCCGGCGCCCGCCACGCGGCGGGCGAGGGCGAACACCAGCGCGCCGGCGACGCCGGTCAGCAGCAGGGGGACGAGCGCCGGCAGCCCCAGTGCGAACCCTGCTGCGATGGTGAGCGCGTGCCCGGGCCAGTACTTCGCCGCGAACACCGGCACGACCAGCACATACAGCTGCTCGAAGAAGGCCGGGAGCGGCGGCGACGGCTCGGCCCAGTGCAGCGCCGCGTACTGGCCCGCCTGCGTCCAGTAGGCCCATTCGTCGTGCAGCACCGGCCACGCCCGGAGCGACCCCCACGTGACGAACACGCAGGCGGCGGCCACGGCACCGAACGCCCACGGCGCCCATCGCGACCCGAGCCACGCCGCGGCCCGCGTCATTCCTCCTGGTACACCATCTCGAGGTTCACGTCCCAGAGGTTGGCATCGTCCTCGCGCCCCGCGAGGATGTTGTCCACGGCGAGCATCGCCGTGAGCATCGAGTGGTCCTGGTTGTTGTAGCGGTGCATTCCGTTGCGCCCGATGCAGAACAGGTTCGGCACCGCGCGGACCCACCCCCGCACCTCGCCCAGCCGGTCGTAGCTCCCGAAGTAGGCCGGATACGCCTTCGGCATCCGCAACACGCACCCGTCGAGCACGTCCGCGGCGCGGGCGAAGCCGATCTGTTCGAGCTCCCGCGAGGCGAGCGCCACCAGGTCGGCGTCGCGCGCCCGCCAGAGGTCGTCGGTGTCGTTCAGGAAGTACTCGAGGCCCACCCACACGGTGTTGGCGGGGTCGGCGACGAGGTAGGGACTCCAGTTGTTGAACACCTGGATGCGGCCGACGTGCACGGACTCGTCCTGCACGTAGATCCAGTTGTCGCGCACCGTCGGCTGGGGCGCGCGGCCGCGCTCGAGCACGTGCAGCCGCCGGAGGAGCAGGCCCACGGTCATGAAGTCACGGTACTGCAGGCCCGCGGCCACGTCGCGCACGGCGGCCGGTGGCGGCGGCGCGACGGCCTCCACCAGCTCGCGCACCGGCATCGTCGAGAAGAACCAGTCGCAGCGCATCTCCTCACGCTGGCCGGTACGCACGTCCTCCACCGTGACGCGTGACACGCGACCGGCTTCCATCGCGACCCCCACCACGCGGGCGCCGTGCCGGACCGTTCCCCCCGCCTCCACCACCTGCCGCTCCACCACTTCCCAGACCTGGCCGGGCCCGAGCTTGGGGTAGTAGAACCGCGTGATGAGCGACGTCTCCCGCTCCTTCTGCTGCTTCGCGAAGTCGCTGGAGAGAAGGTCGCGCACCGCGTGCGACACGGCGCGCGTGAGCGACAGGCCCTTGATCCGCTGCGCTCCCCAGTCGGCGCGGATCTCGGAGCACTTCACGCCCCAGACCTTCTCGGTGTATCCGCGAAAGAAGGTCTCATACAACCGCCGCCCGAAGCGGTTGGTGAAGAAGGCGTCGAGGTAGGTCTCGTCGCGCCGCGGGAACAGCTGGGCTTTGAGGTAACTGAGCGTGATGAGCGCGGTGTTCAGCAGGCCGAGCCGCCACGCGACGAGGAGCGTGATGCCGAGCGGGTACGGGAAGAAGTTCCGCCGCCAGTAGATCCGCGACAGGCGCGGCCGCTGGAGCATCACGCCGTCCGCGCGCGCCGGATCGGGGGCCGGGCCGCGTTCCTCCACCACCCGCGGGCGGCCGTCGGGTCCCCTCTCGAGGCGGCGGACGACGGCGTCGCTCGCGAGTTCGACGTCGTGCGCGCGCGCGGCGTCGTCCGACGCCGGCGCCCCCTGCCGCGGCAGGATGGAAAACCACCAGTCCATCACGCGCGCGCTCTTGGAGAAGAACCGGTGCCCGCCAAGGTCAATCCGGTTGCCCGCGTGCACATGGGTGCGCGCGATGCCGCCTGTCGCGTCCGTGGCCTCGACGACGATGGGCACGATGTCGGTCCGGGCCAGCAGTTCCCAGGCGGCCGTCAGTCCCGCGGGTCCCGCCCCCGCGATGATCGCAACGCCCGAGGGGCGCACCCCGGCGGGCGCGGATGGACTCACAAGCCGTGCCCCGCAGCGCCTCGGGCGGCGTTTCGGGCGGCGTTTCGGGCGGCGTGCCGTCGACGGGAAACTGCGGGTCGCTCGCTCCGTATGGTCCCGTCGGCCGCTCGCATGGCCGTATATTCGGAGCGCGTCAGGCCTCAAACAAGGGAGCCATGAGCGAACTCGCCCTCGACATCCGGGCCGTCACCAAGCGCTACGCCGAGCATCTCGCGGTGGACGGACTGTCCCTGCAGGTGCCGACGGGCAGCGTCTACGGCCTGCTCGGCCCCAACGGCGCCGGCAAGACCACCACGATCCGGATGGTCCTGAACATCATCGGGCCCGACGATGGCAGCGTGGCCATTTTCGGGTTCCCGAACACGGATCGCAAGGTGATCGACCGCGTCGGGTACCTGCCCGAGGAGCGAGGTCTCTACAAGAAGATGCAGGTGCGTCGCGCGCTGCGGTTCCTGGCTGAGCTCAAGGGCATCGCCGCCCGTGAGGCCGACCGCCGGATCGACGCCTGGATGGACCGCCTGCAGCTGCGCACGGCCGAGAAGGACTGGAGCGCCGCCAAGGTGGACGAACTGTCACGCGGGATGCAGCAGAAGGTCCAGTTCATCGGCACGCTGCTGCACGACCCCGACCTGGTGATCCTCGACGAGCCCTTCAGCGGCCTCGACCCGATCAACGCGCAGGCGCTCAAGGACGCCATGGTCGAGCTCAAGCAGCGCGGCAAGACAATCATCTTCTCCACGCACCTCATGGACAACGCCGAGCGCCTGTGCGACTCGGTGTGCATCATCGCGCGCGGGCAGAAGGTGCTCGACGGCACGGTGGCGGGCGTGAAGGCGGAGCACGGCGTGCAGAACGTCGCCCTCAGCGTGTCGGGCGGCCGTGAACGCGTCGCGGCCCTCCTCCGGGATTCCGGCGACGTCGAGCGCGTGGACGACCAGAACCGGTTCTTCGAGCTGACGATGCGCCGCGGCGCCGATCCGCAGGCCCTCCTGCGGTCCATCGTCCAGGCGGGGGCCGAGGTGCAACGATTCGAACTGGTGCAGCCGTCGCTGCACCAGATCTTCCTCGAAAAGGTCGGCGCGACGGGAGTCGAGCCGGGGATGAGCGGCCATGGATAAGCTGCTGGCAGTGATCAAGCGCGAGTACCTCGAGCGCGTGCGCACCAAGTGGTTCATCATCAGCACGGTGTTCGGACCGGTGTTCCTGTTCGGCGTCATGATCCTCCCGGGGCTGCTCACGGTGCGCGGGATGCGATCGGCCGGGGCAGCCAACTTCCAGGTCATCGACGCCACGGGCACGGGCCTGGGCGCGCGGGTGGCCCAGCAGGTGCGCGAGCGGGCGATGCACAACCCGCTCCGCAACATCCCCGGGATGGGCGGGCGGGGTGAATCGGCGCCGCCCCCCCCGGAGGCGCGCGTGATCGTCGTCGCGGCGGATGGTGTCGCCGCGGCCGAGACCACCGCAACAGCCGACGTCATGGCGTCGCGCACCCAGGGCTACCTCGTCCTCGACTCCGCCACGATCCGGTCGGGGAAGGCGCGGTACGCCGGCCGTAACGCGTCGTCGCTGGGCGAGATGGAGCAGATCGAGGGCGGGCTGCGCACGGCCCTGCTCACCGAGCGCCTCACCGCCGCGGGAATCACCGGCGCGCGCGCCGACTCCCTCGCCCGCGTGCGCACCGACATGGCCACCGAGCGCATCACGTCCAACGGCCGCGGGGGTTCGGGCCTCGTGAGTGCGATCTTCGGGTTCGTCATCGCGTTCCTGCTCTACATGATGATCATCCTGTACGGGCAGAACATCCTGCGCGGCGTGCTCGAGGAGAAGACGACGCGGGTCGCCGAGGTGGTCATCTCCAGCATTTCACCGGAGACGCTGCTCGCCGGCAAGGTGATCGGCGTCGGCGCGGTAGGGCTCACCCAGCAGCTCATCTGGCTGGCGTTCGCCGTCGGGCTCGCGACGTACGGCCTCGGCATGGCGGCGTCGATGGGCGCCGTCAACATCGCGCTCCCGCAGGTCACCGTCTTCCAGGTGGTGGCCCTCGTCCTCTACTTCCTGCTCGGCTACACCTTCTACGCCGCGCTCTTTGCCGCCGTCGGCGCGATGTGCAGCAGCCAGGAGGAGGCCACGCAGGCCGCGCAACCCGTGATGATGCTCCTCGTCGCGTCGATCATCCTCGTGCAGCCGATCCTGACCACGCCGACGGGCACGATGGCCACGGTGATGAGCATCCTGCCGTTCAGCTCGCCCATCATCATGCCGATGGTGATGAGCGCCACGCAGGTGCCCGCGTGGCAAATCGCGGCGTCGCTGGCCAGCCTGCTCGTCGCCGTGTATGCGTCGATCTGGGTGTCGGCGCGGATCTACCGGGTGGGCCTGCTGATGACCGGCAAGCGCCCCAGCGTCAAGGAACTGGTGCGCTGGGTCCGCTATGCGTGACCCGCGGCGCGCGGCTCACCCGCCGCGCGCCGCC
>JAYEKC010000039.1:0-5653 GCA_034716715.1 Gemmatimonadota bacterium
GTGCTTGAGGTTGACGTAGTCGCCGGTCCGGCCGGCGGCGTCCGCACCCGGCTTGAGCGTCTGCACCGGGTGGGCGTTGTCGATGAGGTTGAGCGGGGTCGGCATGAGGAAGTCCGGTGAGGGCGGGGCACCGTGCGTGCACGGCACCCCGCCGCGGTCGGGTTACGAGCGGGTCGCGAGCGTGATGATCGGGGACTGCGTGTTCGAGCCCTTGAACGGCGTCACCGGCGTGTTCCAGCGGGGCTGGCCATCGAGGCGCCACGTGGCGCGGAACGCCATCTCGTCGGTCGTGAAGTTCACGTGCATCGACTGCGCGAACTTCGGGCCTGAGCGCTCGCCGACGACGTACTGGCTCATCGCGGCGAAGATGATGTCGCCCGGCGTGCCGACCGTGGCGCACTGCTCGATCGGGACGATCGGGCGGCCCCACAGGGAGCCGTTCGGCGTGTCCTTGATCGCGCCCGGGGGCAGGAAGAGCGGCTGCGACGCGGCCGTGCCGCCGAGGGTCATCGTGACCAGGTACGGCAGCACGTCCTGGTTGATGAACCACACGGCCTCGGGCACGAGCGACGCCGGCATCCGCGCGTACATCTTCGCGGTGTTGATCGCGAGCGACGCTGGCGAGTTCGCGAGCGTCTCACCGCCCTCGATCGCCACCTGCACGACGGCGCCCGAGTTCAGGATGCCGAGCGGCATCCCCGCGCCGACGCCGTTGATGATGGCGTCCTCGGCCTTGAACGTGAGCTCCTGCCGGAACGCGTCCTCGGCCTCGGCCTCGAGCGCCGGCGCGTCCTCGAGCAGCTCGTCGGTCGCGTAGTAGAGGCCGAACAGCTTCTGCGCGTTCAGCTCGAGCTTGCGCAGCTTCGGCTTCTTCGCCGTGACCGTCGCGGCCTCACCCGCCCAGTACGCCTGGACGCCGCCGTAGCGGCTGCCGTCGACGCGCGACGTCTCGTCGATGACATTCATGACGAGCCGCCCGGTGGCCATCGGGCGCCGCTGGCAGCGCGAGATCACCTGGCCGTTCTGCCAGATGTTCTTCGTGATGCCCTCGACGAACTCGACCGGGACGGCGAAGCCGCCGTCCGCCGGCGACCCCTCGCTGAGGCCGGCCGCCGCGCGCGCATGCAGCCGCGGGTCCATGCCGGCGCCGCGCGCGTGCCGCGCGACGCTGATGAGGAAGTCCCCGAACGAGTCGAACGGCTTCTCCTCCTCGCGGGTGGCGCCGGGAATGACCACGCCGGGCTTGGGGGTGGCCGCGCGCTTCATGGCGAGGATCTCGGCGGCGGCCTCCGTCTTCGAGAGTCCCTTCGAGACGAGCTTGCGGGCCTCCGAGAGCGGCACGTCATGCAGCGCGCAGAGGTCGAGGATGTCGGCAGACCGCTGCGCCTCAGCGGCCCGCTGTTCCTCGGCGGACGGCGCCGTCGCGGGGCCGGCCGGGGTGGGATCAGCAGCCATCGTGTGCTCCATTGCCCCACGCTGGGGCGGTTCAGGTTCGGGGACCTGCAGGGTGACGGGGTGCTCGGCCCGGTCCGAGCTGCGCCCCACGCCGGCCCCGATCGGGTCGGCGGGCACCGCGACGGTGGACCCCTCGAGGGGCGTCCAACTCGTCACGCGGTAGGTGTCGATGTCATCGTTCGTCTCGACGAGCTTCATGGCGTTCACCCAGTAGCCGATCGAGATGAACTGCCGGATGCCCGCTTCCATGTCCTTCTGGATCCACGGCGCGTCCGGGTGATTGCCGAAGCGCACCATGCCGCGCAGGTGGCCGTCCTTGTCGAGGGTCACGTCCTCGACGAACCCGATCTGCCGCTCGGTGTCATGCTCGAAGCAGAAGGGGAGGCCGCCGCCCGCCGTGATGTACGTGAAGTCGATCTCCTCCTTGTCGTGCCCGAGGATCTCGATGCCGTACCAGCGCGCGTAGCCCTCCTCGCTCGAGAGCGAGATCGGGATGCGGTCGTCCCCCTCGGCGCGTGCCGCGAGGCGATCGCGCTCGACGAGGACCTTGAACGTGCGG
Organism: Gemmatimonadota bacterium; assembly: GCA_034716715.1. Taxonomy (GTDB): domain Bacteria; phylum Gemmatimonadota; class Gemmatimonadetes; order Gemmatimonadales; family Gemmatimonadaceae; genus Fen-1231. The sequence goes on from JAYEKC010000039.1 coordinate 2,015, forward strand.
AACTGCTTCGGCAGCGACCGGAGTTCCTCCGGCGTCGCGTGCCGGGGCTTCACGATGTCGACAGGCATCAGTGCGACCTCGCGAGGTGGAGGCGGCCGCGCTTCGGCTTCCCCTCCTCGTCTGTTGAGGGGGCGTTGTTGTTCGGGTCGTTCTTCGGCGGCGCGGTGATGACGACGCCAAGGGTCTTCGCCGCCGCTTCCTCGGCCGCCAGCTCCTCGAGGATCTCGTAGAAGTCCTCGCCATTCTCGGCGCAGATGCGCGTGCGGCTGTTGAACCCGTTGTCCTTGTCGATGACCGCAGCCTGCGAGTCCTTGAGCGGATCCACCCACGCCCAGCCTCGCGGCCGCCAAGCGATGTCGGACCAGCGCTCCGGCGGCCCAGCGAGCGGACAGGCGCCGGCGAGCTGCGCGCATGGCAGCCAGGCGCGAAACACTGGATCGTTGAGGTGCTCAATCGTCCAGTTCTGCAGCTCCTTCCACGTATCGCGCTCGTCGAGAATTCCGGTACGAATCGACGAGTAGTTGACGTCGGAGAGGTCGCCCGTGAGCGAGGCATAAGCGGCATCGAGCCCCACTGATGCTTCTCGCAGGATCGCGGCCTTGAATGGAGCGAAGTTGCCCGCCGGGTGCTGCGGATCCCATGCCTTGAAGTCCTGCCCGGGGTCGAGCTCGTCGATTGCGCCCGGCGCGCCCTCCATGAGCCGATCGGAGGCATCCTCGTCCTCGGTGGGATCGGGGCCGGCGTCGTCGCCATTCGTGATGATGAAGCCCATCTTCGCCGCGGCAGTGCGCGCAGACACGAGCTCGGCCTCGGAGTACCCGCCGTCGATCTTCAGCGTCTTCATGACGGCGTGGAACCATGTCACGCCGCGGGGCTGGCCGACCCGGTTCGGAATGAAGAGATGCTCGATCTCGGTGGCGGGGATCCGCTCGCGCACGAGGGCGAGACTGCCCCATCCGGTGTCTTGTGGGTGCTGGTTCCAGACGTGGTACGCCGCCGGCCGGCCGAACGGCGTGAACTCGATCCCCATCTTGATGTAGTTCCCGTTCGGCAGGGACCGCACCTCGTATAGCTCGTCCACGAGGTCCGCATCGAGCAGCTGCAGGGCGAAGCCGTGCGGGTTGTCGAAGTACCGCCACTTCCGCACGAAGGCCTCGCCATCGCGCACCATCGTCCGCAGGATCAGCCGCGACGCGCTGTTCCAGCTCATGGTGCCGGTGACCGTGCAGTGCTCCTTACGCGTCCAGTCCGACCAGGACACGGCGAGCGTATCGTTCCCCTCCTCGTGGAGCTTGCTGCCGCGCTGCATGCGGTTCTTCGGCTCCAGGCGGATCCCGGTCGGCCCAATGACGTTCTTCTCGACGAGCCGGAGGAAGCGCTTCACGTGCGGGTGGTTCTTCTCGAGGTCGCGGGCGCGCGCGCGCATGGTCCGGTTGTCGTACCGAACGTCCTGCAGGGCGCTCTGGATCCACGCGCGGAGCCAGTCGGCCGTGAGCCGCGAGTGCTGCGCAGCCTCGAAGGAGCGCTTCGTCGGCGTATTCACGCGGCGCGCGGCAATCGCGAACGGGTTACCGGCCACGCTTCGTCGTCCTCGTCATGGCATAGAGGCCCCGCGAGGCGATTTCCCACAGCATGCGCCAGCCGGCGAGCGACAGGAGCAGCGCGCCACCGGAGAAGATCCAGGCGACCGGCGCCGTGAGGATGGCAATACCCCACGTGATGAGAGCCCACCCGCCGAGCAGCGCGAAGCTGGTCAGGATCTCGGGGAGCGCCCCAACAAGGGCGTCGCGCAGCGTGCCAAGTGGCCTACGCATGGTGGAAGACCACCTTCCGCGACGTCGCCGCCCGGCCCGGGTGATTCTCCTTCCATAGCTCGGTCCGGTACTGCCGGCGAAGCCTTCGAAGCTCCTGAATCGGGATCTTCGTGATCTGGCGGCCGCCGAGCGTATAGTTCTGCATGTCGGCCGGTACGCGGCCGGCGATCGCCGCCTCGATGAGCGGCAGCACGGTCGCGGCATGGGACACGCGGGAGCCATCCGTCTGCGTCGCCGGATCGGGGAGCACGACGAGCGGAGCGAGCTTCACGGACGCCCGCTGCCCGTTCGAAAGGCCCGTGCCGGCGGCGCTGCCGGTGAAGACCACCGTCAGCTCATATGAGCCCGCGGTCAGCCCGGCTGTGGTGGCCTTCGGGACCGCGATCGTCCACACCGCGCCGTCGTTCGTCGCCCACGCGACGTCCCACGTGAGCGCCTTCGGCCCGTTCAGGCGATACGAGAGCACCCACCCATCGCCGATGAGGTAGCCGCCCGGATCCTTCGTCCACTGCCAGGTGTCGCCGGCGGTGGCTTCGGTCGGTTCGACGTCGGGGATGTCGGGAAGGGTCACAGGGCCATGGGGTGGAAATGCAACACCGGCAACACAACGCCTCCGCGAACTGCGGAGTGCGTGTGCCGCCGGTGAAGACGGCCCTGCTCTTCATGTCCGTGCGGGACGACCGCATCGGTCGAACTGGCACCGACTCAGGGGAGTGAACGGCCGGCCGTTTTTCGGCGTTCCGTTGCCGGGTCGTGAACCCGGGGCTCTTTGCCCTGAGAGCGTTCAGTTCGTCAACGCCAACATGAAAAACCACTCAGGTCGATTTCGCAAGCCCCCCTCAGAACCCGCGCGGGTTCCAGCGGATGCGCCGGCGCTTCCTTTTTCGCGGGGCGATCTCGTCATCCTCATTCGGATCGTCCGTCGGCGTGACGTCAACCGGCTCTGCCTGGGGCGGCTCGGCGCCCTCCACCGGGGGCGGCGGTTTCGGGGGCGCCACGGCGGGCCGCTTCGGCGTCGCCGTGGCGACGATTCCCATCTTTTGCAGCCACCGCAGCGGCAACCCATGCAGGGCGGCGAACGCATAGTTGCGGCAGTCGAGCGGTTCGTTCCGATCGTGAATCGTGACCCACTCGCGCACGCGTTTGTTCCCCACAATGCGCTTCACGAGCTTCTCGGAGGTGAGGCCCTTCAGGTGCTCGATGGTGAGCCAGTCGGGGAGCCGCACGAACTCCGGGCCCTCTTCGCGCACGTGCAGCTGCGAGCGCAGGAACTGTTCTTTCGCCGTGAAGACGCCCACGCTCCGGAGCATCACCTTGGCTTCGCCCTGGAACGTCGGTTTCCCGACGAGCGCGACGCCTTCGCCGCCGACCCCCTTGCAGGCGAACCAGCGCGCCTTCTGCCGCGGGCGGCACCAGTTGTAGACCTGCTGGGTGTGGTGACCGCCCGAGTCGACGAACCCCGAGACGATGCGAAACTCCTTCCCGGCCGCGTTCGTCCACCGGCGTCGCCGGATCTCGTCGAGCGCGCGCCACGGCGCCGGCGTCCCGGGATCGCCGGGGATCTGCTCCCAGTAGATCGGCGCGGATGACTGCTCGCGCCCCCATCCCCATACCCACACCTCGAGGTAGTGGTCCTGGACATCGACGCCGGCGGTGAGGCAGATGACATCCTCGGGCACGTCCGCCGGGAACTTCTCGAGGCGGTCGACGAGCATGTGCGCCTCGACCCGTTCGCCCGTGTCCTCCCAGGTCTCGCCCAGCATCGTGTTCACGAAGGTCTTGAGGCGCATCGGTCGCCCCTTCACCTCGAGGAACTGCCGGGCGA
>JAYEKC010000040.1:0-5620 GCA_034716715.1 Gemmatimonadota bacterium
CGCTCAGCGTGACGGCGTACTCGATGCTCGACGCGTCCGTGGCGTGGGAGGTGGGCGCCGGGTCCGTGCGGGTGGACGTCAACAACCTGCTCAATGCCGGTGCGTACGCCGCCGGCTACACCGACGGCTCGATGCGCTACCTGTTCCCGATCGCGACCCGCAACCTGCTGGTGACCGTGCGCCGATCGTTTGGCGGGTTCGCGGGCCGCTAGGAGGCGCTGGCCGGAGGCGGATTGGGTGGACTCGCCGGCTCGGCGCTTCCCGTCGCCATCCTGGCCAGGGCCCTCGCCACGATTGCGGCGCACACGGCCAGGAGGCCCGGGAAGGCGAGGGTGAGGCCGTACACGCCAACGGCGCGGATCTGGAGGACGCCGCCGAGCGTCGAGGCGACCGTGCTCACGGGGCCGTGCCACGCGTCCCACGCCAGCAGCAGCGCCCAGGCCAGCATTCCCGAGAGGCCGGCCACCACCGGCCCGCCGCGGTCGCGGTGCGTCATCGCGCCGAACGCAGCGGCGGCCACCGGAAGCGCCCACCAGCCGATCAGCGACGCGAGCGCGAATGCGACGGTCACCACGAGGGTGCGGAACGCCAGTTGGCGCGTCACGGCGCCCTGCCGAACGTGATGCGCGACGAGGTTGCCGCGGCCGGCAGGTCGTCGGGCCGCCGGGGGAAGCGCAGCGAATCGAGCGTCCCCGCGCTCCACTTGCCGAGGTTGTCCGCGTAGCGCGGGCTCACCGGGTTGCCCGACTGGCCTCCCGGGTACGTGCCCCAGGCGTGCACTTCGTCGCCGAGCTCGACGACCATGCGCCAGCTGGCGCCGTGGTTGCCGTCGCCGGACGACGGGCTGACCGAGCCGGGGCCGCCGGTCACGGGCACGTTGGCGCGCGAGAGGGCGGGAATGCCGAGGAGGTGGCGGACGAGCGCGCGCCGCGACGCGCCCCAGCGCCAGGCGGGGCCGGGCGGGCCGAGGCGGTCCACGACGCGCCGCCACGCGGCGATGAGGCTCTCCCGGATGATGTCGTCCCGGCGTTCGTGCACGCCGGCGGTGGACCGATCGTCCCACCAGGCGTTGTCGGGATCCTGCATCAGCTCGAGGAGGATCACCGATTCGGGCGTGGCAATCCTGCGCCGGCGTTCGGGCCCCTGCGCAGTGAGCTCGTCCCACGTGCGCGCCGCCAGTTCGCCGAGGACGGCCTCGTAGAGCACCGCCTGCTCGTTGTCGGCGCGGTACGTCCCGTCCCAGGCCTTCAGGGTCGCCACGCTGTGCGCGAGCGTGGAATCGCGGTCCGTGCCGGCCTCGCCGGCGGCGATGAGCCGCGGCAGGAAGAGTGCGGTCTGCGCGCTCACGGGGTCCACCTGCATGCGCCGCATCTTGTCCGGCGTCACGGCCGAGTCGCCGCGCAGGAGCGCGTTGAGGCGCATGGCGCGCCACGGCGACGGCCAGTCCCACCCGAAGTAGCGCGGGTCCACGCGGGGATCCTTCGGCTGCTGGTTCGCCGACACGGCGAATCCCTGCGCCGGGTCGTACGCCTGGGGATAGTCCTTCACAGGGAGCCAGCCCTGCCAGTCGTTCGCGCTCGACGACCCGTCGATGAGCACGTCACCACGCGGCGCGGTGCGGGCGCGAACGGGAAAGTGTCCCGTGGAGCGGAGGGCGATGTGCCCGCCGCGGTCGGCGCTCGCGAAGTTCTGCGCCGGCACGAGGAAGGCGTCCGTGGCCGCCCACAGGTCCTTCACGCTCTTCGCCCGCGCCGCGCCGAGGAACGGCGCCATCACGTCGTAGCCGTCCGTCACCGTCCAGCGGCGCGAGACCCACGCGCCGCCCGAGCGGAGCATCGGCCCGCGGTGCGTCTCACGGATGGTGTCGGTGGCGAGCGTGCGGCCGTCCTTCCCGCGGATCACCTCCACCCGCATCCGGAGGGGCTTCCACGCGCCGTCGAGGCGGTAGCGCGTGGGGTGCGTGGAATCGTCCACGGTCTCCACGAAGTAGTCGGCCACGTCGGCGCCGGTGTTCGTCTCCGACCAGGCCACGTCGCGATTGAACCCGATCGGCGGAATCGGCGCGCCGATGAGCGTCACGCCGTACACGTCCAGCGTGTCGGGCACCACGAGGTGCGCCTCGTACCAGATGGACGGGAGGGTGAGCGAGAGGTGCGGGTCGCCGGCGAGGAGGGCCTTGCCGCCCGCCGCCCGCCGCGGCGCGACCACCCAGTTGTTGCTGCCCACGGCCACGTCGTCGAGCGGCCGGTCGGCGGGGCGCGCGAGGGGGCCGTCGCCGCGCATCGCGTCGCGCCCGGCGCCCAGGTCCACGGCGCCGTCGAGCGCCGCCACGAGCCGCTCCTGCGCGTCGAGCTCGGCCAGCGCCACGCGGGCCGCGGCCGTGTCGCCGGGGACCGGGGGCGGAATCGTCCGCCAGTCGAACCGCGGCGCCTTCTGGCCGTTCGGCTGGATGGGTTCCTGGATCGGGTTGTCCCGGGGGAAGAGGGCGTCGGTGGCGGCGCGTCCGATGAGCGCCTCCGTTGCCGCGCGCCGCAGCTCGCCGTCGCTGTAGGCGAGCGTGAGGCCCATGCGCGCGAAGAGGTACGCCGAGTACGCGGGCTCCCAGGCCTCGGGCCGCGCGCCGAGCAGGCGGAACTCGAACGGCAGGTCGGCCGCGGTCATCTGCCGCAGGTAGGCGTTCACGCCATCCGCGTAGGCGGTGGCGAGCACGCGGGCCGGGGCGTCGGCCGGCAGGGCCTCGAAGCCGCGCCGCGCCGCGTCGGCGAGGCCCTGCGCGCGCGCCTCGCGGTCCAGTCCCAGCGCCCGGTCGCCCACGAGCTCGGAGAGCGTGCCGGCCACCGCGCGGGTCTGGATCTCCATCTGGAAGAGCCGGTCGCGGGCGTGCACGTACCCCAGCGCGCGCGCGGCGTCGGCCACGGACGCGGCGAACACGTGCGGCACGCCGCGGTCGTCGAACCGGACGTCCACGGGCGCCGTGAGGTTGGGGATGGCGATGGTGGCTGCGGCCGGCGGCACGGCCGTTCGCGCCAGCGCCCACACGCCATCCACGGGGTCGAGGATCGGGCCAAGGGGCGGCGCACCGGCGACGGAGGCGCCGCCCACGTAGAGCGTGCCCGCGAGGACGAGCGCGGCGAGGCCGACGGTGGCGGCCGGCGTGCGGCGCGGGGCGATCACGGCTCCGTCCTGAGGGGCGGGGTCACGCGCGGGAAGCTAGGGTCTCGCGCCACGCTTCGCCAAACTCCCGGACGATGTCTCCCGCCGGGCGGATGTCGTGGATGGCCGACACCGACTTGCCGGCCTGCCAGTACTCCCGGGCGCTCTCCTTCATCAGGCCGCTCTTGAGCGCCACGCCGGACCGGAGCGCGTAGATGGTGCGCATCCAGTGCTTCGTCTTGCGGCCCTTGAGCATCCAGCGCGCGAGGGGACCCGCCCGCGTGCCCGTGCGCTGCACCCACTCGTTGTTGATCACGGCCACGGGCACGCCCGTGAGCCGCTCGGTGAGGACGATGTCGTCGGCGTCCGCGTCGAGGATCGCGCGCTTGTATGCGTCGCTCGCGCGGCACTCGGTGGTGGCGATGAAGCGCGTGCCGAACTGGACCGCGGCGTAGCCCAGGCGGAGCATCGCCACGAAGCCGGCGGCGTCGCCCACGCCCCCCGCTCCCACCACCGGGAGGCCGAACGGCGCGAGGGAATCCACCAGCTGCTCCGGCGACTGCGGGCCGGCGTGCCCGCCGGCCCGGTTGTTCACGGCGATGAGCCCGTCCACGCCGGCGTCGACGGCCTTGGCCGCCCACCGCGCGTCGGTGACGTCGTGGAACACCACGCCGCCCTCGGCGTGCACCCGGTCGGCCACCCAGCGCGGCTTGCCCAGCGACGTGACCACGAACCGGACGCCCTCCTCGAGGGCGATGTCGAGCCACCGCACGATCCGCTCGTAGTAGTAGCGCGACGACTGCTCGATGAGCGCGTTGAACCCGATCGGCCTGGAGGTGAGCGACTTGATCTGCCGGAGGCCGCTGCGGAACTCGTGTCCGTGCACGTAGGTGAGCGCCGCGGGCTGGACGATGCCGATGCCGCCGGCCTCCGACGCTGCGGCGACCAGCTCGGGGTTGCTGCACGGGTACATCGCGCCGCAGATCACGGGGTATGTGATGCCCAGGCGTTTGACGAACGCACGACTCGCCGCGCCCGGACCCGGCGCGGGCGAGGTACCCGGTGCGGTGTTGGGTGGAGTCATCGCCCGGGCCCGAGGCGCCACGTGGCCGTGGCCCGCGCCACCACGTCGCCGGCGGCGTCGGTGATGTCGGCCGCAAAGTCGTGGTCGGCCTCCACCGAGAGGTCGGGGAGGAGAGTGCGCGCCTCCGCGGTCACCACGCCGCGGGCCTTCTTGAAGTATTCGATCCGGAACTTCGTGACGATGCCCCGGTAGCCGGGCGGCAGTGCCGTGCTCATCGCCGCGCCGCTGGCGAACTCGGCCACGTTGGCGAGCGCGATGGCGTGGATCGAGCCAAGGTGCTGCTCGAGGCGGCGGCGCTGGCGGATGGAGATGCGTGCGTGCCCCGGCTCGAGGAGCTCGACGCGCGGCGACACTGAGCCCGTGTACGGGATCATCGCCTTGACCGCGAGGCCGAACAGCCAGCGGCCGCCGGGGAGCGGCGCGAGCCTCCGCCACAACCGGAGCAGCCGTTCACCCGCCGACGGGGATTGGGGCACGCCCGAAGCGTACGTCGGGGAGCGCAGGTGCTCAACGGGGTGGCGGCGCGGGCCGGGCGGGCGCGCCCGCCGTTTAGGTTTCGCCCCATGACCAGCCCCACGCCTCCCGTCGCGAAGCGCGTGCCGCACACCGCCGTCCTCCACGGCGAGTCGCGCACCGACGACTACGCGTGGCTCCGCGACCGCTCGAACCCCGAGGTGGTGGCGTACATCGAGGCCGAGAACGCGTACACCGACGCGGTGATGAAGCCCACGGAGGGCCTCCAGCAGGCCCTCTACGACGAGATGCTGGCGCGCATCAAGGAGGACGATGCGCGCCCGCCGGTGAAGCGCGACGACTGGTACTACTACGTCCGCACGGAGAAGGGGAAGGCGTACCCCATCTTCTGCCGGAAGCACGGCTCGCTCGACGCCGCCGAGGACGTGATCTTCGACCAGAACGCCGCCGCCGTGGGCCACGAGTACTACCAGCTCGGCGGGTTCGAGGTGAGCCCCGACCACCGGCACCTCGCGCTGCTCGTGGACACGTCGGGCTACGAGGCCTTTACGCTGCGCGTGCTCGACCTCGAGACGCGTGCGTGGCTGCCCGACGCCATCGAGCAGCTCGGGTTCGGCCTCGCGTGGGCAAGCGACAACGCCACGGTGCTGTACACGACCACCGACGCCGCCAAGCGGAGCAACGAGGTGTGGCGCCACGCCCTGCGCACGCCGCGCGAGGCCGATGCGTCGGTGTTTCGCGACGACGACCCGCTGTACAACGTGGGCGTGGGCCGCTCGCGGGACGGGCGATGGCTCTTCGTGGTGAGCAACAGTTTCACGAGCGGCGACACCCGGCTGCTCGATGCCCACGTGCCCGCCTCGGCTCCCGTGCTCGTGCGCGAACGGCGCGCGGCGGTGGAGTATGAAG
>JAYEKC010000041.1:0-5586 GCA_034716715.1 Gemmatimonadota bacterium
AACCGCGACTGGCAGGCCCAATCGCCCCCTGTTGCGACGCGTTCCAACGATCCTCGAGCCGATTGGGAACGGTTTCCTCGACGATGATGCCATGCACGGAAGAGAATGCCCACTGCCGACGCTCGTTATGGCGTACTGGCGCCGCCACCGAATGGCTTGCGGCGCACTTTCGCCTCGTCGGCGGCCGCTTACTCCCGGGTTCCGGCGTGTTCGGATCGCCTGCTCTACGCGGATTGGACCTTGCGCATGCGTTGCGCCGTCCATCAGGCTGGAACGGAAGGCACGCCTTGCCGCTTGATGCGCCCGCCGTCCGGGCGGCGCCGTACGCCACGTATCGGGAGCCTGATGCCGCGGAACGCCATGGACACGCCGCGGCGCAGGGGACGCCTTCCGCTCCGTCAGCGGCGTGTACCGCATGGCCGCAGGCAAATGCCAGCAATGCCCAGGCCTGGCTCGCCGCTTCAACGTCGCCTGCCTGGCGGGCATAGCCATCTTCCTCCCGCCCCAACCTGGACGCCGTATATTCGCAGGGCACGCCCACAGCCAACGCGGGGCAGGCCGGCCACACACCGGCTCGCTCCGACTCGGCCAAGGCGGCACCCACGGGCCACACCGTCCATCCGGGAGGCTGGCATGCGCGAACGCGAACGACGCGTGGCAAGAACGGTCGAGCAGGGCGGCACCTTCGTCCGCAGCCGTGCCGACGGCCTGCCGGAGATCGCCACCCTCGCCAGGCGCCTCCTGCGGCACGCCGAACGCGTCACGGCGCTCTCCAGCCAGGAGTACAGCGCCACGCGGAATGCCTCACGTGGAGAAGCCGCGCTCATCGCAAGGCGCAAGGCCGACCTGCGCGAGACCCACCTCAAGCGCATCGCCAAGGCGGGCCGAAAGCTGATGCGCAACGTGCCGGGCGTGGCGCGCGCGCTCGCCGTGCCCGCGAAGAGCGCCCCGGCGGATACGCTCGTGGCATCGGCGCGCGCCATGGTGAAGGCCGTGCGCCCTGCGCGAAAACTCTTCGTCGAGGCCGGGTTCGCCCCCGACTTCGACAAGGCGTGCGCGAACGCGGCGAACGCCCTGGCCCACGCGGCCCGCGAGTCCGGCTCGTCGGCCGCGCGCACCGCGCGCGTGCGCCGCGACCTGGCCGACGCCATCCGCGACGGCCGCGCCACGATCGAGGTGATCGACGCCGTACTCCAGCCCCGCTTCGCCCTCGACTCCGGTCTCGCCATCGAGTGGCGTTCGGCCACGCGCGTGGGCCGCCGTGCGGGACGGCCACCGCGGCGGCGCGCCCGGGTGCAGCCGCCCCCGCCAACGGACCCCTCCTGAGCGCGCATCGGAGCGCGCATCTGGGCGCGCATCTGGGCGCGCATCTGGGCGCGCATCTGAGCGCGCATAATGCGCCCGCCCTCTGGATGACGATTGTCCCCGATAGGGCGCGTCGGTCGCGCTCAGGAGTGGGGCGGGCGCCGTTCTGCTGTTTCCCGCACCGGGGGCACGCCGGCGGGTCGGTCGCCGCGGTCGCTGCCCAGGACCGGCGGGGCAGGCGCTCCGGGGAGCACGGCGCCACCCGGACCTCCGGGCGCCGTTCCGGCGGCGCGTAGCTCAACCGGCAGTGCCCGCCGCACTCCCGCCACTGCGGCAAGGGTGAGCGCCGCGACCACGATCGTCGGAACGAGCATCGCGGGCCCCCACGCCAGGGTCGACAACACCGTGGTGACCACGAACGCCCCCTCCCAGGCCGTTCGGAGCGACGTCCGCGGGCGTACCCACCGCATGAGGTCGCGCGCGAGGAGGAGACTCGACGCGCCGAACGCCACCTGGGCGACGGTCTGGACCTCCTGTAACACCGAGGACGCGCGGGCCCATTGGCCAAGCGCGCCCGCAAGGGCCCACGCGCCGAGCGCTGCCGCAGCGACGCCAATGCCGGCCGCGACCGGGCGCCGCAGCGAGGTCACGACGATCGGCGGCGCGGCACTGGCGGTGCTCGCCGGACTACCGGAGCCCGAGATCCCGGTCCAGCTCCCGGCGGGCGCTCTCGAGGTACGGATCCACGGGCTCCCGGAGCGACGCCGCCGGCTTTGCCGGCGCCGGCTTGCTGCCGAACAGGGCCATTGCGAGGCGGAACGCGACCCACACCACAAGGGCGATGACGGCCACGCGCAGCACCACGAAGGCAAGGCCCACCAGCGCCCCCATCAGGCCCAGCGCCATCGACAACGCGATGATGGTCAGCGGAATCCCGATGCACAGCGCCAGCACGACCTTGGCCAGCGTCCAGAGCGTCCTCATTGTACCCTCCGTTCCTGCGGTCAGCGCGAGTGCTGCCCTCTGTCACTACGGCGCCGCGCCGCGCGGGGATTCAACCCAGCGGCGCCGGTCGGCGGCACCGTGGGCGGCACGGCGGGAGGCGCGGCGGGTATCACCATGCAGGACCGTGCAGGCAGCCTACCATCGCCGGTCACGGGGGAATGTCACGATGACGCTACTCACGCAATCCACGCGGGCCGCCCTCGCCGGCCTGCTCGCCATGTCGCTCACGGGGTGCGCCACGCTCCACATGCCGGGCGTACCGGCCCGGCCGCCCGTGATGCTCGAGGTGGACAACCGCAATGACCAGGCGTTCGACGTGTTTGCCGTGTCGCCCGGCGGCGCGGCGCAGCGCCTCGGCATGGTGATGGGCTTCAACACCGGCACGTTCAAGCTTCCCGCATATGCCACCGCAACCGGTACCGTGCGGGTCGTCGCCGTGCCGATCGGCGGCTTTGGCGCGGCGGGCAGCGGCTCGTTGTCCGTGCGCGACGGCGACACGATCGAGTTCACCATCCAGCAGGTGCTGTCCTGGAGTTCGGCGATCGTGCGGTGATGCCCAGCCAGCTGCGCTACGGCTTCTTCTTCGGCGGTGGCGCGGCGTCCCTGACGACGAGCTTGTGTTCCATGCCGGCCATCCGGTGCGAGCCGTCGGACAGCGGGCAGTACACGTCGTAGGTGCCGGGCTTGAGGGTGAGCTTGAGCGTGGCGGCGGAGCCCGGGGCGACGTCGGGCGTCCCCTTGTTGGCGCCCGATCCCTTCACGTAGATGCCGTGGTTCATCGTGCCGGCGTTCGTGACGGCGAACGTCACGGGGCCGGCGGCGACGGTGTCGGCCGAGAGCGTGAGCTTGAATTCGGTGAGGGTCACCTTCACGGTCTGGCCCGTGGCCACGGACGACGTGGCGGCGAGGGCGACGGCGAGCAGCAGACGGGTCATGGGGCGTGGATCCTCGAGGTCCGATGGCGATGACGCACGGCGCTCGCGCGCCGCATTGGGGGGCAATCTACGGGACGGTCGCAGGATTGGTGGCCAGGAGCTTCGTGAGGCGCCACAGGAACTCCTGCCCCTCGTAGTACGACTGGACGCGCATCCGCTCGTCGCGTCCGTGCGCCCGCGCGTCCACGGACGGGTCGCTGAACAGGCCCGACACGCCGTACGCCGACACGCCCCTGGCGAGGAAGAACCGCGAGTCGTTCGCGCCCGTGGACATTGTCGGGATGATCGGGATGTTGCCGAACAGTTCCCGCGTCACCTGCTCGACCGGGCCCATGATCTCGGAGCCCATCTTCGCCGGCGGCGACGGCGGGCGCTGCGACTTGATGATCACGTGGACGGTGGTGTCGCGGATCGCCTTCTCGAGCGCGGCGCGAACGCCTTCCGCCGTGGCCGTGGGGTAGATGCGGCAGTTGACGTTCGCCTCGGCGAGCTGGGGCAGGGCATTGGACGCGTGCCCGCCGGAGAGCATCGTGGCCACGCAGGTGGTGCGCAGCATGGAGCTGTACTTGTCGTCGCCCTCGACCACCGCCGCGGCGGCGGCGTCCCGCGGGTTGGCCACGAGCGCGCGCATCGCCGCACCCATCTCCGGCGACTCGAGCGCCGCCGTTTGCGTGAAGAACGCCCTGGTGACGTCGCTCAGCTCCACCGGGAACTCGTAGCGGCCCACCTTCGAGAGCGCGTCGGCGAGCGACGTGATGGCGTTGTCCTTGCGCGGCACCGACGAGTGCCCGCCGCGGTTCGTGACCCGCAGCGTGTAGTTCGTGGTCACCTTCTGCGCGAGCTGGATGGTGTTGAACAGCGGCTTGCCGTCACGCAGCACGCCGCCACCGCCCTCGTTGATCACGATACCGGCGTCCACCAGCTCGGGGTGGGTCTGCGTCAGCCAGCCGACGCCGTTGAACTCGCCGCTCTCCTCGTCCGAGGTGAGCGCGATGATGATGTCGCGGTCGGGGCGCCAGCCCTCGGCCTGCATCCGCAGGGCGTTGGCCACGAAGATGGACGCCATCGCCTTGTCGTCGGCGCTGCCACGAGCGTAGTAGTAGCCGTCCTTCTCGGTGAACTTGAAGGGATCGAACTCGGGTGACCAGTCGGCCTTCAACGCCTCGACGACGTCGAGGTGTGCGAGCAGGAGCAGCGGCTTGCGGCCGGCGGGGTTCCTGCCGCGGATCCGGGCAACCACGTTGTGCCGTTCGGGCCGGGGGCCCCCGACGAAGACGTCGGAGTCCGGGATGCCGGCCGCCCGGAGGCGCGCGGCCATGGCGTTGGCCGCGTTGGTGATGTTGCCGGTCGTGACGCTGGAGTTGATCTCGATCAGCTCCTTGTACACGTCGTGCGCCACCTGTTGCGCGGGCGTGAGCTTGCCCGGCGTATAGACGGGGCCTCCCGCCTGGCCGAGGGCCGGCACGGCGACGATCGCGGCCAGGGGAATGGCGAGGAGCAGGGACGGGAACAGGCGTGGCATCGGGATGGGAAGTGAGGGGAAGGTCAGCGGTGGTCGGCGCCGACGGCGGCGCGGAAGCGGTCCTTGAGTATGGCGCCGTCGCGCTCCGGGAGCACGCGCGGAAGCTCCTCGGCGGCCACCGCCACGCGCACGAACCACGGGCCGTGACCTCCGCGAATCGCGGTCGCGGCGGCGGCATCGAGCTCCTCCACCGACACCACGTCGAGGACGTGCACGAACCCGCACGCCGCGGCCACGGCCGGGAGCCGCGTTGGACCCGCCGTGTGGCTCTCCTGCATGCCCGTTTCGCCGAACCGCCCATTGTCGAGCACCACGATGGACAGGTTGGGCGGTCGCTGCACCGCGATCGTGGCGAGGGAGCCCAGGCCCATCAGCATCTCGCCGTCGCCCGTGACGACGATCACCCGGCGATCCGGCTGCGCAAGCGCGAGCCCGAGCCCCATCATGGCGGCGCCGCCCATGCCGCCCCAGAGGTAGAAGTTGCAGTCGTCGTCGCCGGCCGCGGCCACGTCCCAGGCGGGCGAGCCGAGCCCGGCCACGACGAGGGCATCCCCGCGGTCCGCCAGCATGCGGCGCACGACGTCACGCCGGTTCAGCGGCATCGCCGCCTCCGCGAGGCGCCGGACGCATCGGCGTGCGCACGCACGGTCACTTCACCCACCGCTTGGCGCCGATCACGCGCTGGCCGATGAGTACGGCCACGGCCGACTCGTGCGCGAACGCGTCGTGGACGGCCTCGGCCACAACGGGCTCGACGCCATCGGGCGTGTCGGCGCGGCGCACGTCCACGCCCGCGAGGCGGAGCGCGTCGGCGGCCGT
>JAYEKC010000042.1:0-5579 GCA_034716715.1 Gemmatimonadota bacterium
CGAGGACGACGGTGAAGAGGTCGTCGCGCCCCAGGCCGCGGATCACCGCGTTCCGGTCCGGCGCGACCGCCGCGGGATTCGAGTTGTACACGACGAGCGCTTTCACCGGCGGGCCGCCAACGCCGGCGTCGGGCAGGTTCAGGGCGTCGCCGAGCCGGATCATGTTGATGGTGCGCACGGGCCCCGGCGCGAGGTCGGGCCGCATCAGGGCGTCCTTGTTGAACTGGAACGCCTTGCTCGTCGACAGCTGGATGCCGCCGCCGGGCCGGCGCCAGTGCCCGCACACCGCGGGCAGGCAGGCCAGCGTGCGCACGGCCATGCCGCCGCCGCCATGGCGCTGCAGGCCGTAGTTGATGCGCAGGAACGCGGCCTTGGCGCGGCCGTAGCGGCGCGCGAGCGAGACGATCGTCGCCTCGGGGATCCCGCACAGCGGCGCCACGCGCTCCGGCGGCCACTCCTTCACCCGCTCGCGAAGCTGGTCGCCGCCCAGGCAGTACCGCGCGATGTAGTCGGCGTCCTCGAGCCCCTCGCCGAAGATCACGTGCATCATCGCGAGGGCGAGGGCCGCGTCGGTGCCGGGCCGGATGCCGATCCACTCGTCGCACTGCTCGGCCGTGCGCGTGCGGATCGGGTCGATGGCAATGACGGTCGCACCGTTCTCGCGCGCCTTGGTGACATACGGCCACAGGTGCGGGTTGGCGGTGAGCGTGTTCGTGCCCCAGAGGACCACGAGGTCACTGAACGGGAGGCCCTCGCCGTCGGCGCCGATGTTGGCCCCCACGGTCATCTGCATGCCGGCGGCTCCGCACGACGAACAGATCGTCCGGTCGAGCTGCGACGCACCGATGAAGTTGAAGAACCGGCGGTCGATGGACTCGCCCTGCACGTACCCCATGGTCCCGGCGTACGAGTACGGCAGGATGGCCTGGGGGCCGTCCTTCGATGCCCGGATCCCGTTCAGGCGGCGGGCGATGTCATCGAGCGCCTCGTCCCAGGTCGCGGGCTCGAACGTGCCGCTGCCCTTGGCGCCGACGCGCCGCAGGGGCGTGAGCAGACGGTCCTTGTGGTACGTACGCTCGAGGTACCGGTTGACCTTCGCGCAGAGGAACCCCTGCGTGAACGGATGGTTCGGGTCACCCTGGATGCGGGTGGCCCGTCCGTCCTGGACGGTCACCAGCGTGGCGCAGGTGTCCGGACAGTCATGCGGGCATGCGCCCCGCACCACGGCCACTTCGCCGGTAGCCGGATTCGAGTCGATCATGCAACCACCGTGTAGCCCGCCATGCACGGCAATCTACAGTGGTTCTTGACTTCCCGGCCCGGGGCGATGAATCTGTAGCGCCGCCGGCACATGTGCCCGGAGGCTGGCCGGTTGCCGGCCAAATCCCACCCCAGGAGACCCCCGATGATCCGCCTCGTAGTAGCCGCCGCCGCTTTGGTCCTGGCCGCCTGCTCGGGTGGCGAGAAGCAGCAGGCTGCTGCTCCTGCCGCCGCCCCGCCGCCGCCCGCCGCCATGGACAGCGGCATGAAGATGGACTCGACCGCCAAGATGGACTCGACGCACAAGATGGACTCGTCCAAGGCCGGCGGCATGGACAAGATGGGCAAGAAGGCGCCGTAAGACCTTCGCTTCGCTCGTCTTGTTGGGGGGCGCGCCGCAAGGCGCGCCCCTTTCGCGTTTTCGTCAGGCGAAGGGCAGGGTGGCCACGGTGGCGGGGATGGGGCCTGCCCCGCCGGCGACCGAGACAGCGTCGCCGTCGGCGACTTCCCGGCGGACGAACGCTAGGGCAACTGGCCCGAGCCGTGGCGACACCGCGGACGACCGCACGGTGCCGACAGGCTTGCCGTCGGGCGCGTGGATCTCTGCGCCAGGCGGAAGGGGCGTGCCGGACCGAAGGCCTCGCAGCGTCCGGTTCACGTGGCCGCGGAAGTGCACGCGCGCGACGGTTTCCTGCCCCGTGTAGCAGCCCTTGTCGAAGGAGATGCCGCCGAGCCGGTCGATTCCGGCTTCCTGCGCCAGCACGTTTTCGTCGAAGTCCACGCCGAACCGCGGCCACCCCGCCTCGATCCTGAGCACGTCGGCGCTGGCCGCGTCGAGCGGCTCCGCGCCGGCCGCGACGACCGCCGCCACGATGGCATCGCGTGCGCCGGCGTCGCCGAACACGTCGAAGCACGGCACGCCAAGGTCGGGGGCGCGCACGACGCGCACGGGGGTGCCGGCAATCGTTCCCACGGCGATGGCGTACGCGGCGAGTGCGTCCAGCGCGTCACGCGAAACGCCGGTTGCGGCCGCCACGACGCGCCCGGCGTCGGGGCCGGCCACGCGTATGGTGCAACTCCCCGCCGACAGGTCCACGTACTTCGCGAGCCGCGGGTTGACGAACTTCCTGAGCATCGCGAGGAGGGGCGGGCCGGCGGCCGCGCTCGCATCGACGATGAACCGGTCGCCGCCGTGCGCGAACACGCGGAGGTCGGCAATGACCTTGCCCTTCGGCGTGAGTGCGGCCGCATACTGGCCGGTGCCGGGCGCGAGCCCGGCCACGTCGTTCGTGAGCAGCCCGTTCAGCGTTTCCGCGACCTTGGGGCCCGTGAAGTCGAGCAGCACCCGGTCGCTGGCGTCGCACCACGCCGCGCGCTCCGTGGCAGCCGCGTAGCCCGGCATCCCGCTCATGCCGACCCTCCTTGCGCGCGGTACGCATCGTCCAGCAGTTCCACCGGGTGACGTGTCTCCGCGGGGATTCCGCGACGCACGAGGCCCGCGCCGATGTGCATCAGGCAGCCGGGATTCCCAGTGGTGACCACCGACGCCCCGCCGGCGCGAATCGCGTCGAGCTTTGGCGCGAGGATCCGCTGCGAGAGCTCCGGCTGCGCGAGCGAGTAGAGGCCTGCGCTGCCGCAGCAGGCCGCGGCGTCGGGCAGCTCGGTGGCGCGCAGGCCGGTCACCGCGCCGAGCAGCGCCGCGGGCGGGCCCGTCAGCCGCTGCGCGTGGAGCAGGTGGCACGGATGGTCCACCGCCACCGGGGCCCGGGTGGCCGCCGGCGCGGGCAGCGGCCCCGCTTCGGCGAGGAGCTCGCTCACGTCGCGCACGCGGTCGGCCATCCGTGCCGCGCGCTCGCGCCACGCGGGGTCGTCAGCGAGAAGGTGTCCGTAGGCCTTCATTGCGGCGCCACATCCGGCGGAATTCACGGCGACGAACGTGGCGCCGCCCGCCTCGAACGCCGCGACGTTCGTCCGCGCGAGGGCGCGGGCCGTGTCGGCGTCGCCGGCGTGGGAATGCAGGGCGCCGCAGCACCGCTGGCCTGGCGCGTCGGCCAGGCGGTATCCGTTCCGGACGAGGACGCGCTCGGTGGCGCGGTTCACGGGAGCGAGCAGGCCTTCCATCACGCAGCCGGTGAGCACGGCGACCGTCGCCCGCCCGGCCGGAGCCGCCCCGGACCCGGCGGAAGCGCCTCGCCGCGGCACCGGTCGCCGGGTGGCCTCGAGGTTCGCCATCGCGATGCCGACGCGGCCCGGCGCGCGGGCCAGGAGCCGGCTCAGGCCCGTGGCGCGCGCGGTGCGCGCGGCCGCCATCGCCAGCCGGAGCAGCACAGGCCGCGCGAAGGTGAACAGCACGAGCCGCGACACGAACGGCAACGGGCGCCGCGGGAGCGCGTCCGCACGCACCGTCTCGAGCAGCTCGCCGTATGGCACGCCCGACGGGCAGGCCGTCTCGCACGCGCGGCAGCCGAGGCACTGGTCGAGGTGCGTCAACAGGGCGGCCTCGTCGGCCGCAGCCACGCGGCCCGTGGCGAGGGCCTTCATCAGCACGATGCGGCCGCGCGGCGAGTCGTTCTCGTCGTCGAGGGCGAGGTACGTGGGGCACGCCTGCGTGCAGAAGCCGCAGTGCACGCAGAGATCGGCGCCGGGCAGTGCGCGCGCGGTCACGGCGTGGCCTCCCCGAGGAGCCCGGGGTTGAGGATGCCGGCCGGGTCGAAGCGCTCCTTGAGGCGCCGCGCCACCGAGGTGGCGAGCAGGTCGGCCGCGAGCGCGCGCGGGTGGGGATCGCGCTGGCGATACGCGGCCCAGAACGCGGGATCGGCATCGCGCACGTCGCCGAGGCGCGCGGCCCCGTCGCGCGCGGCGCGCACGAGCGCGGCGTTGCCCAGGTACCGCGCGACCACCGCGCCCTCGCGCGCGCCGAGTTCCGCCGCGCTGCGCGCGTCGAGCGCCACGTACCCGGCGGGCGGCACCTCGGCGGCGGTGAGCGCGGCGATGGTTGCCTCGCCGTCGGCGCGCGACGCTGCGCCCGGCGCTGTGACCAGCACCGTGACGTCGGCCGGGGGCCGGGCGCGGAGGCGCACCGTGACCTCGGTAAGTACGCCGAGCGTCCCGAACCCGCCGACCATCATCCGCGTGAGGTCGAATCCCGCCACGTTCTTCACCACCCGGCCCCCGCCGCGGGCCACCGTGCCCTCGCCGTCCACGAACTCCACGCCGAGGGCGAGGTCGCGCGGGCGTCCGAGCGTCTGGCCGAACGGGCCGGTCGTGGCGGTGGCGAACGTCGCGCCAACCGTGCCGGCGTCGTCGCCCCACGGGAGCAGGGGGCACCACTGTCCGTGCGCCCGCGTGGCGCCGTCCAGTTCCGCCAGTGACGTGCCGGCTCGAACCGTGAGCGTGAGGTCGCCCGGGACGTACGACACGATACCGGCGATCCCGCGCACCGACACAACGTCCGCGCCCGCGCGCACGCGGCCCGCGGGCGTGTCCGGGCCCGACCATCGCGCCGCGCCGACGATGCGGAGCGCGCGTCCCGCATCGCGTGCCTCCCGCACGAGGGTCGCGAGCTCGGAAACGCTTGCGGGCGCGTGCGACTGCGGCAGGGGGGCCATGGTCACGCGAGCGCTCCCCGCGCCGCGCTTCGGGCCGCGGGCGTGGCGTGCCATTCGCGGCAGTGGCGCACGGGCACCACCTTGCCGGGGTTGGCGCGGCGTGCCGGGTCGAACGCGTCACGCAGGCGGCACATGGCCCCGAGCGATTCCGGCGTGAACAGCGACTCCATGTACGGCAGCTTGTCGAGCCCCACGCCGTGTTCGCCCGTGATGGTCCCGCCCTCGGCGATGCAGAGCTCCATGATCGCCTTGCACGCGGCGTGCACGCGGGCCAGCTCGCCGGCGTCGTTGCCGTCGCAGGGGATGTTGGGGTGGAGGTTGCCGTCGCCGGCGTGGAACACGTTGCAGACGCGGACGTGGTGCCGGTCGGCGATCTCACCGATGCGGCGCAGGATGGGCGCGAGCTTGGTGCGGGGCACGACGGCGTCCTGCACCACGAGGTGCGGGGCGATGCGGCCCATCGCCCCGAATGCCTTCTTGCGGCCCTGCCACAGACGCGCGCGCTCGGCCGGGTCGGTGGCCGTGCGCACGTCGCGCGCGCCGCACTCGCGGCAGATGCGCTGCACCGCGGCGACGTCGTCGTCGAGGCCCGCGGCGGGGCCGTCCACCTCGACGAGCAGGCACGCCGCCGCGTCGGTCGGATACCCCGCGGCGTAGATTGACGCCTCGACCGCGGCGATGGTGCCGGCGTCCACGAGCTCCAGCGCGGCC
>JAYEKC010000043.1:0-5571 GCA_034716715.1 Gemmatimonadota bacterium
GGGTGAACGCGCGGAGCGTGGGCGTGGCGCAGTGGATCAACCTCTACCGCAGCGGCGACTACGTGGGGCGGTACCTGTGGTTCTCGGGAAGCGACGAGGAGCGCTTCCGTGACCGCGCGGCCGAGATCGGCGAACGCGCCGCCTCCGGCGAATCGTTCGACGCGTGCATCGGGTACGGCGGGCACACCGGCTACTGGTCGGACCGCGCCGTGCTCGACGCGGTCCTCGCGCAGACCCGGATGCCCGCGCCACCCCCGGCCGCCGCCGGGGCGCGGGCCTAGCGGCCGCTACCGCGGCAGCCGCTGCGGCAGGTCGGCCACCACGTAGGCGAGGATCGCCATCGCCGCGGCGCACTGCGCCACCTCGCGGGGATCGAGCTTGTCCACCGTGTCGGCGTCGGTGTGGTGGAACCAGAAGTAGCGCGTGCCGTCCACGTTGAGCCCCGCGCCGGGCACGCCGAGCCCCATGATGGGGCCGATGTCGGCGCCGCCGCCGCCCTTGGTGATGCTCCCCGCGCCGACCACCTCGAGCAGCGACCCCACCTGCTGCATGATCCTGAACGCCGAGTCGCTGCCGGTGAATCCGAAGCCGAGCGGCCGGAACACGCCGCCGTCCGACTCCACCACGAGCGCATGCTTCTCGGCCTCGGCCCGGTGCTGGTCGCGGTAGCCGTTGCCGCCGCGCGTGCCGTTCTCCTCGTTGGTCCAGCCCACCACGCGGATCGTGCGCCGCGGCTGCAGCCCGAGCTTCTTGAGGATGAGCACGGCCTGCCACGCGGCCACCACGCCGCCGGCGTCGTCCATCGCGCCGCGCCCCACGTCCCACGAGTCGATGTGGCCGCCCATCGCGACGATCTCGTCGGGGAACTCGCGCCCGCGCAGCTCGCCCATCACGTTCCGCGACGGCGCATCGGGCAGGAAGTGGGCCGACATCGTCACGTGCACGCGCACCTTCTCGCCGCGCGCGATGAGCCGCGCGATCATGTCGGCGTCCTCGGGCGTGATGGCGAAGTGCGGGATCTTGGTGACCGTCGAGTCGTACGCCATCCCGCCGGTGTGCGGGGTGCGCATCGAGTACGGCGTGACGGAGCGGATCATCGACGCCACCGCGCCGGCCCTGGCCGCCGCCACCGCGCCCCCGCTCCGGTAGCGCACCGTTTCCCCGTAGCTCGTGAACGGCACGTTGAACAGCACGAGCTTGCCCTTCGCCTCGGCGGCGCGCGCCGTGAGGTCGTCGTACGACGTCACGACCATCACCTCGGCGGTGATCCCGCCCGGCGGCGTGGCGATGCTCCCGCCGAGCCCGAGCATCGGCAGGTTCTGCAATCGCGGCGCCACCATCTCGGCCGACTCCGCGCCGCGGATCCAGCGCGGCACCATCACCGGCTCGCCGCGCACGTTCTCGAGGCCGTCGGCCTTCATCTGCGCGATGATCCAGTCGATGGCCTGCTCGAGGCTCTGCGACCCGCTGAACCGGTTGCCGAACTTCTCCGTCAACTCGGCGATGCGATTCCACGCCGCCGAGTCGGCCAGGGCGGCCTGCGCGATGCGCTGGGTGGTGGCGCGGTACTGGTCGGCGATGGACTGGGCCGGCGCGGCGGAGGCCACGCACGCGGCGGCGGCAATGATGGACAGGCGGATGCGCATGGTGTTCGAGTCTGAGGTGGGGACCGCACTCGTCGCCCGGCGATCGTTCGGCTGACGCCGGTTGTTACACAACCTAAACGGGTGTCGCCGCCGCCTCGCGCGGGAACGCCAGCGCGCGCTCCACTTCGCCGCGCGCCTCGAGCAGCCGGTGCACTTCCTCCGACACGGCGGCGGCGAGCCCGATGTGGGTGGTGAGCCCCTCGACGGAGCCCGACCCGGCGTGCAGGCGCAGCAGGTTGAGGCGAATCGTCTCCAGTGACCCGACCGTCTCTCCGAGTTTCGCGTGGAGCGAGTCGCGCATTGCGCGGATGTCGTCGTATTCGGCGCGCGTGGCCGCCTCGCCGGCGTCGTTGATGGCTTCCTGCATGGCGTCGTGGCTCGCCCGCAGCCGCTGCGCGTCGTCCTGCAGCCGGTGGAGCAGCGTGGGAAGGTCGCCAAGGGCGGCGCGCGTCTCGCGGGGCAGCGCCTCGTACAGCTGCTCCGCGGCCAGGCCGAGCGAGAGCTCCGTGGCGCGGTGCGTCATCGCCGAGCCGATGGCGCGCGTGCCGAGCAGCCGGCGCGCGACCTTGAACGCCCAGTTGCCGAGGCGCCCCATCCACATCCGCTGCCAGAAGCCGGTGTCGATGTCCGTGCGGCGCTGCATCAGCGAGAGCTTGAGCAGGAGCGAGCCGATGAAGACGGGCCCGGTGGTCATGAGGACAAGGTCGAACCAGAAGGAACTGCTCCCCACCATCCCGAACGCCTCGCCGAACACGACGCCGAGGAACGCGCCCACGGCGAACGGTCCCATCACGTACGCCACCTGCCCGAACAACCGCTCCGCCACAGAGGGGCCGCGCAGCGACGACGCCGAGTGCTCCTCGCGCGACTCCTCGACGGCGGCGGCAAAGGCGGGGCCGAGGTCCACGTGCGCGAACCCCATCAGCGAGAGCTCGCGCGCCGAGCGCACGAAGTGCATCAGCGGCAACGCCGTCATGCCAGCGAGGAACGTGAGCCAGCCGCCCGCGAAGCTCGTGAACGAGCCGACCAGCGCGCCGGCCGCCACCATGCCCATCGGGGCGAGGATCGCGAGCCCGCTGTCGATCCGGCCGTGGCGCTTCACGAACGCACGGAGGGCGGGCGGTACTTCGCGCCGCTGCTCGAGCGCCACGCCCAGCTGTTCGGCGAGCGCCTCGGCGCTTGCCGGCCGTTGCGCCGCGTCCTTGGCCAGGCAGCGGTCCACGAGGTGCGCCACCTTGCGCGGCACCGAGAGCCCGAGCGAGTCGAGGGGCGGCGCCGGCTCGGTCACGTGCTTCGCGAGGATCTCCGTCGCCGTGCGTCCCTCGAACGGCAGCCGGCCCGAGAACGCGTAGAACGCGGTCGCGCCGAGCGAGTAGATGTCGCTCCGCGCATCCACGTCCTGCGCCAGGGCCTGCTCCGGGCTCATGAACTCCGGCGTGCCCGTCACTCCCTCCTCGCTCACCTCTCCCACCGCCGCCGCAATCCCGAAGTCGGCCACGAGCACGCGGCCCGAGGCGCGCTCGAGGAGGATGTTGTCGGGCTTCACGTCGCGGTGCACCAGCCCTTCGCCGTGCGCGTAGGCCAGCGCCCACGCGGCCTCGCGCAGCACGCGCGTGCCCTCGGAGCTCGGCAATGGGCCGCGCTGGCGGACGCGCTGGGCGAGCGTGTCGCCGTCCACGAACGCCATCACGTAGAACACGAACCCGCCGCGGTCCTCGACGGCGTGGATCGGGATGACGTTCGGGTGCGAGAGCTTGGCGGCGAGCCGCGCCTCGCGGAGGAACCGCTCCTTCAGCCGCTCGTCGGCCGCGCGCGCCGGCGGCAGGAGCTTGATCGCCACCGGGCGGTCGAGGTGCACCTCGCGCGCGAGGAACACGATGCCGCTGCCGCCGCGCCCGATCTCACGCTCGATCGAATACCGGCCGGCGAGGGCCGACTGGAAGGCCAGGAACAGGGCGTCGAACGGCAGGGAGGAGGCCGTGGACATCTCTCAAATGATAGCGCATCCGGACGTGGCCCGCCCCCGGGGCGGGCCTGCAACGATTCGCTCCCTAGCGCAGTCTTTCGGTGACGCACCTGGCGAGCGTATGATTCATCGTTCGCGCATCCACCCGGGAGTGCGAATGCCGGTCACGGCCAGGCTGTCGAAGCTGTTCTATGAACGGATGGGCGAGCAGGTCGCCAACGAACTCGTTGACTGGTTCAACACCGTGGACGCCACGTATCGCGCCGATCTCCGCGAGCTGAACGAGCTGAACTTCGCGCGCTTTGACGCGAAGCTCGAGCAGCGGCTCGCCGAGTTCGAACTGAAGCTCGAGCAACGGCTCGCCCAGTTCGAACTGAAGATCGAGCAACGGCTCGCCCAGTTCGAACTGAAGATCGAGCAGCGCATCGCCGCGCTCGAGCAGCGCGTCACCCGGATCGAGGTGACCATGGAGCGGCGGTTCGCCGAACAGACGCGCTGGATCGTCGGCCTGTGGGCGACGACGATGCTCGCCATCATCGGTCTTTACTTCAGGGGCTGACACCTCCCGGCACGCCGCGCTCCACGCGTAGCGGCTGCTTCAGGGTCTTGCCGTTCACGGTGACCGACACGAGGTAGGTGCCCGGCGCCACGCCGCCGGCACCGCCGCCCCCAAACCCGATGGGACCGAAGCCGAGCGTCTGCAGGAAGCTGAGCATCCCGAACCCGGTCGGCGCCGGCTTGCCCGGCACCGCGAACAGCGCGAGCTGCGACATGAACGCGTTCGGATCGGGCGCGCCGCCGCCCGCGCCGCCGCGCCCGCCGCTCTCGCCGGGCCGCGGGTTCCACGGCGCCGGCGGGCCGAACCCACCGCCCCGCCCGCCGCCACCACCCCCGCCGCCGAACATCGCCATTAGCGGCGTCAGGTCGCCCGTGTTGACGAGGTTGCGCACCATCCCGAGCATCATCGCGTTCCCGCCGGCCTTCCCGAGCGAGTCGAGCACGAAGTCGATCCGCCGCTTCTGCTCCGCCGAGTCGCGCTTCTGCGACGGGCCGAGCACGATGCGGTTGGTGGGCTTGCCGTTGAACGGCCACGCCACGCGGTTGATGCCCGCGTTGCCGGGCCCGTTCAGCACCTGCACCGTGTCGCCGGCGGCGCCGGTGATGACGATGCGCGCCGCGCCCGGCTTGGCGAGGCGGTACGTGATGACGGCGCCGTAGGGCGGGCTCTGCGCCTCGAACACCTGGTGGCCCTGCGACTGCCCCTCGACCGGCGAGTCGCCGAACTGGTACGCGGTGCCGGGGTCGAAGAGGTGCGCATCCTCGGCCATCACGGCGGCGTCGAGCTGCTCGAGCGCCGAGATGTCCACGATCCAGATGCCGCGCCCGTGCGTGGCCGCGATGAGCTCGTGGTCGCGCGGGTGCACGCGGAGGTCGTGCACCGGCACCGTCGGCAGGCCGGTCATGAACTTTTGCCACGACGCGCCGCCGTTCACCGACACGAACGCGCCGACGTCCATCCCCAGGTAGAGGATGTTCGCCTTCACCGGGTCCTGCCGGATGACGTGCACGTAGTTCACGCCGTCCGCGGGCAGGTTGGCCGCGATGGACCGGAACGTCTTCCCGAAGTCGTTCGTCGCGTACACGTACGGCTTGTAGTCGCCGTTCCGGTGGTTGTCGAACGTCACGAAGAACGTCATCGAGTCGTGCGGCGACGGCTCGATGCGCGACACGTATGAGCCCGCGGGCACGCCGGCGAACCGGCCCGTGAGCTCCTCCCACGTGCCGCCGTCGTTGCGGGTCACCCACACGCGGCCGTCGTCCGTGCCGGCGTAGAGCAGGCCCGGCCGGATGGGCGACTCGTTGAGCGACACGATCGTGCAGTACGTCTCGGCGCCCGTCGCGTCGTTGGTGATGCCGCCCGTGGTCTTCGTGCTCACGCGGATCTTCATCGTGTCCGCG
>JAYEKC010000044.1:0-26117 GCA_034716715.1 Gemmatimonadota bacterium
CCGCCCCCGGGGTGTTTGGGGGGGGGGGGGGGCGGCCTGGGGTGGGTGCGCCCCCCCGCGACGTTTCCATGATGCGACCAGCGAGCCGCGGCGACATCTGGTGGGGGATCGGTTCGTGGGTCGTCGCGGTCGGCTACGTGGCGTCGATGATCCTTCGCGGCTGGGTGCCCCTCGACGAAGGCACGCTTGCCCTCTCGGCGCGTTACGTGGCCAACGGGTTCCTGCCGCACCGGGACTTCGCCTATCCCTACACGGGTGGCCTCCCGTGGCTCAACGCCGCGGTCTTCGACGTCGCGGGCCCCAGCCTCGCGGGGCCGCGCTGGGCGCTGCTCGCCGTGTTCGGAGCCTGGCTGTACGCCATCTGGCGGCTGTGCCGGCGGTTCGTGGGCGCGGCGCTCGCGGCGGCCGTCCTGGTCCTTGCCGCATGGTGGTCAGTGCTCATCTATCCGGGAGCGACTCCGGGGTACTACGCGTTGTTCGCCACGACGTGGGCGACCCTGGCGCTGTTCCGTTGGGCGGAAACGGGCGCCGATCGCTGGCTGTGGACCGCCGGTGGGTTGTGCGGCCTGGCGATGCTCGCCAAGCAGACCGGCGCCTACGCGCTCGTCGGGTGCGGGCTTGGCGTGCTCGCGATCGCGACGATCGCGCCGCCGGGAGCACCGTCGCCACACCGTCCGTCCGGCGCCGAGCCGCGCGCGCCGGTCGTTCGCGAGCGTTGGACGCTGGCGTCGGTCCTCGTTTCGCTCGCGGTGGTCATGCTCGCGCCGCTGGCGCTGATCTGGCGCCGCGGCATCGCGTCGGGAGAAACGCTGCTCGTCGCCGCCCCGCTCGGCGCCGTGCTCGTGCTGCTGGCGATCCTCACGGTGCGGTCGGCGCGCACGAACCACGGCCTCCGGCATGGGGCACCGCGCCTCGCCATGCGAGCGTGGAGCATCCTCGCAGGTGCGGCCGCCATCGCGCTGGCGCCCCTGGCCTTGTGGTACGCCGCGCACCACGCGCTCGGCGCGCTCGTGAGGGGCGCAATACTCGGCGGCGCGGCCACGGCGGCGACGATCGGCATGGCAATGCCCGCCGCCCCGGTCGTGGTCGGGCTTGCCCTGCCGGTGCTCCTCGTCGCGTGGCTCTGCGGCCTGCCGTCGGTGCGTGCCGTCCGTTGGTTCGCGGCCGCGATGGCGGTCGCGCCGTACCGGGCGGTGTGGATGGCAGCCCTCCTCACCATGCCGGCCGGCGTGTGTGCCGTTGTCGTGGCGGTGCAGCGCGCGTTTGTGCAGCGCGCGTCGGCGGGCGATCGCCGGCCGGCGCTGCTGCTCGTCCTCGCCGCCGCGGTGGCGATGCGGGCGCTCGACCAGTTTCCCTACGCGGCGCCGAATTACTTCGCGTATGTCGCGCCGCTGGCGTTCGTGCTGCTTGCCGCATCGGTCACGACGCTCCTCGAGCATCCTGCGACGGACGGCCCCGGCGACGGGCCGGTCGCGCCCGACCCGGCCCGTCGGCCGCGTGGGTCAATGCGATTGCGTGCAATCGTCGCTTCGCCGTTCCTGGTGGTGCTGGCGCTCCTGTTCGGCGGATGGTTCCATCGCATCGGCAACGTGGGGAGCGTCGGCTGGCAACCGGTATGGACGGACGATCGTCACCGCCTTCCCGGGCCGTACGGCGGGCTGGAAGTGCCCGTGCGTGACTCGGCGACGTACGCCCGGTTGCTTGTCCTGGTGGGTGAACATGGCGGGCCGGAAGCGTTCATCGCGGGCCCCGAGTTGCCCGCGCTCTACGTCCTTGCCGGCACGTCGCGCCTGGTGGCCCAGCCGTACCTGCTCGTCCCGGACCGGTACGCGGACGCTACGACGATGGCGGCGACCGTGGACACGTCGCGCGTACGCGCCGTGGCGGTGAACCTCGAGCCGATGTTCCTGCCGCGCCTTGCGCCCGGTGCGCGCGACTGGCTGGCGCACCATTACCCGATGGCCGAGCGCGTGGGCGACGTCGAGTTCCGGTGGCGCTGACGGCCGCGGCGGCCACGGCACGAACGTGCCATCGGCCCGAAAGCCGCCGTCGGTGACCACTATTATGGATGTGCGGATGCCAGTTGCGCCGCCGCACACGCGCCGCACACGCGCCGCACACACGCCGCACACACGCCGCACACACGCCGCACACACGCCGCACGCGATCACGTATCGCGCGCGACCGACGCGGGCTACATTCCCATCGCCCTGCGCAGGAGTGCCCGATGACCCTGACTCGACGAGTCTTCCTCAAGTGGTCGGCGGCGGTGTCGGCGTGGCTCGGCACCCCGCGGCGGTCCGCGGCGGCGCCCGCCCGCGGCGCGCAGCCACGGGCGCCCGGGCTCGGCCCCCGCGAGCTCGGGCCGCTCGCCGAGGCCGTGCTGCCCGCCGAACTCGGCGCGGCGGGCATCGAGCGCGCGACGAACGAGTTCGCGGCGTGGATCGCCGGATACCCGGACCACGCCGAGCTGCTGCACCCCTATGGCTCCGACCGCATCGGCCATACGGCGCCCTCGCCGGTGGCGAGATGGACGCAACAGCTCGCCGACCTCGACGCCGCCGCACGGGCCGCGCATGGCCGGCCGTTCGGCGCGTGCACCATTTCGCAGCGCACGGCGCTGGTCGCGGCGGCGGTCGACCCGCTGCAGCGGGGCACGCGCGTGCCGGGAGTCGCCGGCGCGCCGCACGTGGCCCTCGCGCTCCTTGCGCACTTCCTCGACTCGCCGGCGGCGACAAACCTCGCGTACGAGCGCGCGATCGACCCGCGGCAGTGCCGCCCGCTGGCGGCGTCTCCGCAAATTCCCGCGCCGATTCGCCGGGGTTCCGGCGCGGGAGCGAGCCAGTGAGCGCGCGCCGGGTGGTGGAGAGCGACGTCTGCATCATCGGCAGCGGCATCACGGCGGCGATGGTGGCCGCCAAGCTGGCCGAGGAGCGGAACGCGTCGATCGTCGTGGTCGAGGCGGGCGACGACCAGCCGCCCATGGACCAATGGGCGATGAACCGGAAGCGCTGGATGGACTACGGCGAGACGCCGTGGCCCGACGACCACGTGGAGCCGTACTACGCGAACGGCATCCAGTCGCGCTCGATGTGCGTGGGCGGGCTCGCGATGCACTGGGGCGGCGTGACGCCGCGCTTCGCGCCGGAGGACTTCAAGACGAAGTCGCTCTGTGGGGTGGGCCACGACTGGCCCATCTCGTACGAGGACCTCGATCCGCACTACCACGAGGCCGAGGTGCGCCTCGGCGTGAGCGGCGAGCAGGGCCCGCGCGACGTGGATCCGCGCGGCAATCCGTTCCCGATGCCGCCGCTGCCGCTCACGTACAACCTCACGCTGCTCCAGCAGTGGGCGGGGAAGGCCGAGGTGGAGATGTGGAGCCAGCCGTCGGCCAAGACGTCGGTGCCGTACCACGGGCGCGGGGCCTGCTGCCGGAACGACACCTGCTTCCCGATCTGCCCGGTGGGGGCGAAGTACTCGCCCGACCAGACGTGGAATCCCCTGCGCGCGTCGCGGCGGGTGGAGATGCACGTGCGCACGATCGTGCGGAAGCTCGTGGTGGACGGCCCGGGCGACCGCATCGTCGCGGCGGTGGCGGTGCAGCGCGACCGGCCGGCCGAGGTCGTGGAGTTTCGCGCGAAGACGTTCGTGGTGGCCGGCGGGTACGTGTGGAGCGCGCACCTGCTGCTGAACTCGCGCGGCGGCCGGTTCCCCGACGGGCTCGCGAACCGCGGCGGCCTCGTGGGCAAGTACCTCACCGGCCACCGGAACGTCCAGGCGTACGTTGACCTCCCGTTGCAGCTGTACCCCGGCATCAACGAGCAGCATTCGCTCGTGACCAAGCAGTTCATGCGGCGCCCGGCGGGCGACAAGTACGTGCGGCACGACCTGCGCGTGTGGGAATCGGCCGTGGGCCGCGAGGCCCGCCTGCGCGACGACGGCGGGAAGCTCCTCCTGGGCGATGCGCTCCTGAAGGACTGGCGCTCACGGCTTGGCCGCGCCACGGCGCGGGTGCGCGCGTACTACGACATCATTCCCGCGCGGGAGAGCGAGCTCACGCTCGACGCGGCGCGGACGTCGCCGTGGGGCGACCCGATGCCCAGCCTCGCGTTCCGCGACGACCCCGTGTCGCGCGACCTGCGCGGGTACACCGAGGACTCGATCCGCGCGCTGTTCGAGCGGATGGCCCGGGCGGGAAACGGCCGCATCATCCGGAGCGGCGTGGACAACTTCCAGGACCATCCCGCGGGCGGGTGCCGGATGGGCACGGACGCATCGACCGGCGTGGTGGACTCGCACGGACGCACGTTCGACCACGAGAACCTGTTCGTCGTGGGCGCGGCCACGGCCGTGTCGGGCAGCTGCGCGAACGCGACGCTCACGTTCTGCGCGCTGGCGCTGCGCCAGGCCGACGAGATCGGGCGGGCGTTCCCGAAGCGCGCCTAGCGCCCCCGCCGCAGCGGCGGCGTGGTGGGCGGCGGCTTGCGGTGGTGCGCCACGCGCTCGTAGTCGGACGACAGCGCGATCAGCTCGCCCTCGCCCCACGCGCGCCCGAAGAACGTCATGCCGGCGGGCAGCGTGTTGCCCCGGGTATACCCGATCGGGATGGTCATCGCGGGGAACCCCGAGAGCGGTGAGAAGAGCTGGCTGTTGTCGCCCGCGGGCGTGTTGAGGTCGCCGATGAGCCGCGGCGGATTGCTCCACGTGGGATACACCATGGCGTCGAGCTTGAGCGAGTCCATCAGCGCCGTGACCGCGGCACGGAACCGCGGCTTGACCACGCTGTCGCGGTAGGCGCACCCCGGCTGCTTCTCCGGCGGTACGGAATCGCGCTGCGCCGCCTGCAGCCGGAGCTGCACGCTCGGGTGGAACCGGCCGCTGCGGAGGATCTCGTCGACCGTCTTCACCGGGGCGCCCTCGCCGCGCGCGGCGAAGTACCGTTCGAGGTCGTACTTGAACGTGCTGCACCCGCCGCGCCCGCGGGTGATGGCCCGCAGCGAATCGAGCCCGACGGTGTCGATCACGGTCGCGCCGGCGGCTCGCAGCTCGCCGAGGGCGTGGTTGAACACGCGGACGACCTCGGTGTCCGTCGTGGCCGTTTCGTACGCCTGCCGCAGCACGCCAATGCGCGCGCCCTTGAGCGCGCCCGGCTTCAGGAATGCGGTGTAGTCCTTCTCGCGGTGCGCGTCGGCCGGCGCCGTCACGGAGTCTGCCGGATCGGAGCCCACCACGACGTTGAACACCTTCACCGCGTCGGCGACGGTGCGGGCCATGGGGCCGGCGATGTCGGCGGCGTTGCTCAGCGGCACCACTCCCGCGCGCGACGTGAGGCCCATGGTGGAGCGGATGCCGAACAGCGCCTGGTGCGATGAAGGGCCGCGGATCGAGTTGCCCGTGTCGGTGCCGAGCCCCACGAGTCCGAGGCTCGCGGCGATGGCGGCGGCCGTGCCGCCGCTCGAGCCGGCGGTCACCCGCGCGAGGTCGTACGGGTTCCGCGTATAGCCGGGCAGGATCGAGCTCACCGTCTCGTACGGCGTGAACGCCCACTCGGCGAGGTTGCTCTTGGCGAGCACGATCGCGCCCGCAGCCTTGATCCGGGCGACCATCGTGGCGTCGCGATGCGGGATCCAGCCTTCGAGCGAGAGCGAGCCGGCTGTGGTCTGCAGGTCGTTCGTCTCGAAGTTGTCCTTCACGATCATCGGCACGCAGTGCAGCGGCCCGGCGAGGCCTTCGCGGGCGAAGCGCCGGTCGAGCGAGTCGGCGATGGCGAGCGCCTTCGGGTTGACCACGACGAGCGCGTTGATCGCCGGGCCCTTCTTCTCGTACGCGGCGATGCGGTCGAGGTAGAGCCGGACGAGCTGGTGGCAGGTGAGGCGCTTGGCCTTGAAGGCGGCGTGCACCTGGTCGATGGTGGCTTCGACGACGTTGAACGGGGCGGCGGCCTGTGCGCGGGCGGCCGCGGGACCGGCGGCGGCGAAGGCCGCGGCGACGGCGGCGAGAAGACGACGAGGAAGACGCACGACGACCTCGGGGCTACGGGTTGAACCAGTAGGATGCCTTCAGGAGAATCGTGTTCTGCGACGGTGCCGCAAACAAGTCGCGCACATCGCGCGGCCCGCTGAACGACCCCTGGTTGAGCGCGTCCTGGAACCGGCCCTGCTGCCAGACAAGGAACAACGTGCTCGACGGCCGGTATTCCCAGCGCAACACGGCATTCGCGTTGAACTGCTTCACGTTGAACCCCGCGGGCGTGGCGCCGGCGCCATAGGGACGGAACCGCTGGTCGTACGATGTGGCGCGCGGGACGCCGAGCTCTCGCCACGCCGAGTACGCGCCGGCCGTGACGAAGGGCTGGGCGTAGAGCTGGAGCGAGATGTTCCGCGTGGCCGTCCAGTTGGCCCGCGCGGTGAACGCGAGCGTCGTCTGGTCGAGGCGCGCGAACGTGTAGTGCGTCGTGTCGCTCAGGAGTGCGCCGTAGTTCGCCACCCACTGCTGGTCGTTGGTGCCGCGATTGTAGGCGGCGTTGAGCGAGGCCGAAAACTGGCTGGCCACGCGGACGCTGAACCCGGCGTCCACCTCGCGTGACGATGACCGGCCCTCATCGCCGCGCATCACGATCCAGGTGAATTGCGGGACGAACGCCCGCCGTCCGTCCCCGGACACGTCGAACCGCAGGGTGTGGCGCGGCGCCTTGCGGACCGACGGACCGCCGCGCGCGCACGACACGCACACGCCGCCGCCGAAGTCGTCGCCGTTGTACGTGATGGCGCCACCCCAGTTGCTGTACAGCGTGCCGCTCGTGTGGACGAAGAGGAACTGGCCGGTTCCCAGCCCGCCGGTGGTCCAGTGCGACTCGGCGCGGATTTCCGAGAATGACGACCGGAACCAGCGGCCCGGCGACGTGGGCTGGAAGTCGATCGTCTGGCGGATGCTGTTCTCGCCGACCAGCGGGACGAGGCCCAGGTCGTTCATTTCCTGTTCGGGCGTCGAATGTCGCACGAAGGTCTCGAAGCGGATCGCCCCGCGAATGCGGCGGAGGCTGAGGCCCGTGGCGCCCCCGAACAGCGATGTGCGCGTGGAGTCGTAGCGCACGTCCGCGTCCGGACGCTGGAAATAGTGCACGCTGCTCCGCTGCGTCAGCGCGATGGCGCTCGCGCTCCCCGTGACGTACGCCTGGCCGGAGTAGGCCATCACCTCGAAGACGTCGTGCGCGAACCGGGCGCTGCCCTGCAGTTCCATCATCGTGCCGGAACGGCGCAACAACGAATCCGTATGCACGTCGAGCTGGCGATGCACGTCGGTGAGGAGAAATCCGATCTGCCGGGAGCCGTCGCGCGCCTCGCGGGCCGTGCGCATGACGAGGTAGTTTGTGCCCGGCTCCACGACCGCGCCCGACGCGCCGCGTTCCTCGGCCGTCACGGCGTCGAGGAGCGCCGCCGTAAATCCGTTGGCGAACCGGCCCGTCAGCTTGCCGGCGCCGAGAATGGACGTGAACGCCGGGTCGGCGGCAGACGTGCGGAGCTGCGGTGCGCGTCCGATGCGCCGGGTGTAGAACGGCCCGTCGCACGGGGCGCCGCAGCGGAACAGGCCCAGCCCCTCCTGGAAGAAGAGTCGCCGCTCGTCGAAGCGCGTCTCGAACGCCGTGAGGTTGAGAATGGCCGGGTCGGCCTCGACCTGGCCGAAATCCGGATTGATGGTCGCGTCGAGCGTGAGGTTCGGGCCGAGGCCCGCCTTGGCGTCGAGTCCGGCGGCCAGCTCGGTCCGATTGGCTCGACCGGGCGCCGTGAGGTCGGGCATGCTCTTGGCGACGGTGTAGGGCAGGATCTCCAGGCGGCGCGTCGCGGGGACGTCGGCGATGCCGTCGAGCGTGCCGAGCTGCGATGCCACGCCGTTCACCGACTGGCGAAACAGCGGCCAGGCCGACTTCTCGTTGAGCCGCGCCACCTCGCGGCCGACGCTGAACCCGAACGTGTGCGTCGAGGCGTTGGCGAACCGCAGCTGGCTGAACGGAATGCGGAACTCCGCCACCCATCCCCGGTCGTCGACGCGGACGCCGACGTCCCACACGCCGTCCCACGACATGTCCTCCGTATTGTCGTTGTAGAACGCACCGTCGCGCTTGACGCCCGCCGGGTTCACGAGGAACTCGAGGGCGTTGCGCCGGTCGTGGAACGCGTCGATGAAGAGCCCGAGCTGGTCCGAGTTCGTCTTGACGTCGCGTCGGCTCAGGAGGCGCACGATGCTGTCGGGGTGCGGATCGAACGCTCGTACCAGGACGTAGAGGTTCCGGTCGTCGTACGCCACGCGAAATTCCGTGTCGAACGTCGGCACGCCGTCTTCCTGCGGGTAGTACGTGCGGAAGCCCCGCGTAGGCGGGATCGACCGCCACGCTTCGTCGTCGTCGCTGCCGTCGATGACCGGCGGTTTCGTGATGCGTGTGGCCTGCACTGTCCGCGTGGTCGCCCCGCCAGCGGAAATGGCCTGCGCGCGGGCGAGCCCCAGCGAGGGCTGCGCGAGCGCGAAGACAATGACCAACGCCTGGCATGCGAGGCGTTTCGGACCGGAGCGATTCAGCAGGCGGCGACGGATGGGGGTCGGACACACAATCTGTCCCGCAGCACCCACATCCGGAACGGGGCAAGGTGGCTGCGCGCGCATCATGCGGCGTGTGCACCCATTGCTTCCCTCGGCCGGGCGAGTATAGCCTATCTCCATGGCCCAACGGCACGCCTTGAGGGCTCGCTCCGACGTCCCAATGACTCGCCGCGACGTCCGTGGGGCCTCGCCGGGACGCCCGTGAGACTCGCCCCGGCACCTTGGAGGCTCGCCCGGGCGCCGGGGAGACTCGCCGCGCTCGGCACAGCACGCACCGCAACCTTTGCCCCCCGGGACCTGTCAAATCCCTCGTGACGGCCCGGGGCCGGCCGGGTTTCGCGGCCCCGTGTGCTGAAACAAAACACCCCGCCGCGCCGTCCTTTGGGCTGTTACCCTACCTTCCGACATGGTCGACATCGCACGCGCCCCCAAACCGAAGACCGGCAAGTACGTCATGTACGGCGCCGGGGCACTGGCGCTCATCGTCATCACGATCCTCCTGGCGCGGCTGAAGCCCGCGGCGCCCACGGTGGAGCGCAACATCATCTCGATCGACTCCGTGCGGCAGGGCGACATGATCCGCGAGGTTCGCGGCCCCGGCACGCTTGTGCCGGAGTACGTCCGCCAGATCACGTCGCTCGCCAACGCGCGCATCGACCGGATCGTGGCCCAGGTGGGCCAGCACGTGACGCCCGAAACCGTCCTGCTCGAGATGTCGAACCCGGACGTCGACATCGCGGCGATGACGGCGCAGCAGGCGTACGACGACGCGCGGTCGAACCTCGTCTCGCAGCGCGTGAACCTGCAGCGCGGGCTCCTGACGCAGCAGACCGTCGTGGCATCCGCGAAGACCGCCCAGGTGAGCGCGTCGCAGCAGGCGGCGGAGGCCGAGGGGATGCTCGGCAAGAAGCTCATCTCGCCATTCGAGTACAACACGCGGAAGGCCGCGGCCGAGGAGGCCGCCACGCGGTACGACGTTGCGCAGCAGGAGCTCAAGCTGCTCCGCACCACGATCGACTCCCAGATCGCCGTGCTCGAGCAGAACGTGGACCGGCTCAAGCAGATCGCCGCGTTCCGGGAGGGCATCAAGGCGTCGCTCACCCTGCGCGCGGGCGACAGCGGCATCCTCCAGGACCTGTCCGCGGGCGCCGGGGGTGCGCTCCTCGAACCCGGGCAGTACGTGAACGCCGGCATGACGGTCGCGAAGGTGGTCCAGCCGGGGAAGCTCAAGGCGGTCATCCGCATCCCCGAGACGCAGGCCAAGGACGTGGCCATCGGCCAGTCCGCGACCGTCGACACCCGAAACGGCATCGTGAAGGGCCACGTGGCGCGCATCGACCCCGCCTCGTCCGGCGGAACCGTGACCGTGGACGTGGCGCTCGACGGCGCGCTGCCAAGTGGTGCGAGGCCGGACCTGAACGTCGACGGAACCATCCAGATCCAGAAGTTGACCAACGTCGTGTACACGGGCCGTCCGGCCTACGGGCAGGACGGCGCGACGGTGGGCATGTTCCGGCTCGACCCCGACGGCAAGGGCGCGCAGCGCGTCCAGGTGCGGCTCGGCGTCAGCTCGGTCAACGCGGTGCAGATCGTGGCCGGGCTCAAGCCGGGCGACAAGGTGATCCTGTCGGACATGACGCAGTGGGACAACACGGATCGCGTGAGAATCAGGTGATGCAAGTAGACAGTAAACAGTAGACAGTAGACAGAGAGCCCACGAACGGGGAGACCAACAAATGGCCGCAGCTGGCGACGCACTCATCCGGATGGAAGGCATCAAGAAGATCTTCTACACCGACGAGGTGGAGACCCACGCCCTCGCCGACGTCCACCTCTCCGTCCTGGAGGGAGAGTACGTTGCGATCTCGGGGCCGTCGGGCTGCGGCAAGACGACGCTCCTCTCCATCCTCGGCCTGCTCGACACGCCGTCGGAGGGCACGTACACGCTCGCCAATGAGCCGGTCGCGGGCCTTTCGGCGGCCGACCGCGCGCGCGTGAGGAACCGGCAGATCGGCTTCATCTTCCAGGCGTTCAACCTCATTGGCGACCTGACGGTGTTCGAGAACGTCGAGCTGCCGCTCACCTACCGCGGCATGGGCGCCGCCGAGCGCAAGGAACGCGTGCTGAAGGCGCTCGAGCGGGTGGGGATGGGGCATCGCACGAAGCACTACCCGGCGCAACTCTCGGGCGGCCAGCAGCAGCGCGTGGCCGTGGCGCGTGCCGTGGCGGGCGACCCGGCGATCCTCCTCGCCGACGAGCCCACGGGCAACCTCGACTCGCAGAACGGCGAGCAGGTGATGGACCTGCTGCGCGAGCTGCACAAGGGCGGCGCGACCATCTGCATGGTCACGCACGACCCGCGGTACGCGCAGCACGCGGACCGCGAGATCCACCTGTTCGACGGCAAGGTGGTGGACACGCCGGCGGCCGCCGCGCATTGAGGCGGCCCCCGGCGTGACCGGGGCGCCGCCCTCCTGACGTTTGCGTGCGAGCGGGTGTCCAACCGGGCACCCACTCGCGAGGTTCTTCCGGCCATGGACACGCTCTTCCAGGAAATCCGCCATGCGGTGCGGTCGCTGCGCCGCAGCCCGGGGTTCACCCTTGCGGCCGTGACGACCCTGGCGCTGGGGATCGGCGCCAACACGGCGGTTTTCAGCGTAGTCCGTGGCGTGCTGCTTCGCCCGCCGCCGTTCGCGGAGCCGGAGCGGCTGGCGATGGTGTGGGAGACCGACCGGAAGGGCGGAACCACGCGCGAACCGGCCTCGATTCCCGACTTCCGCGACATGGCGGAGCGCACGCACCGGTTTGCCCAACTTGCGGCGTTCTCACCGGCCGAGGTCAACGTCACCTCGGGCTCGGGTGACCCGGAGCGCCTGGCGGCGCTCACCGTCACGGCCAACTACTTCGCCACGATCGGCCTTGGCCCGATCGCGGGTCGCGCGTTCACGGCCGGGGAGGACCTTGCCGGCGGGCCCCGCGCCGTGGTCATCGGCGAGGACCTCTGGGATCGCGTCTTCCAGCGCGATCCGTCGGCGATGGGTCGCACCCTGCGGATCAACGACCTCGAGTGGACGGTCGTGGGGGTGATGCCGCGGGGCGCCGACTTCGGCACCCTGCAGGTGCTCGGCGCCGCGGCGTACATGCGAGGATTCGCGGACCGAGGGGGGCGGGCCCGCGTGGACCTGTGGCTTCCCCTTCGCGCGAGCCCGGCGGCTCCGCGCAGCAACCACCCGATCTTCCTGCTGGGACGGCTCGCGCCCGGCGCAACCACCGCCGCGGCGCAGGAGGAGATGGCCGCGATCGCCGCCGACCTCGAGCGTGCGTACCCGCAGGACAACGCCGACCGCGGCGCGCACGTCGAACGGCTCGACGCCGTGATCTTCGGCAACGTGCAGGCGGCGATGTACCTGATGGTGGGCGCGGTGTGGCTCGTGTTCCTGGTGGCGTGCGTGAACGTGGCGAATCTGATGCTGGCCAGAGGTACC
The DNA here is from genome assembly GCA_034716715.1 of Gemmatimonadota bacterium. Classification (GTDB taxonomy): domain Bacteria; phylum Gemmatimonadota; class Gemmatimonadetes; order Gemmatimonadales; family Gemmatimonadaceae; genus Fen-1231. The sequence continues at coordinate 12,081 of JAYEKC010000044.1, forward strand.
GCGCGCGCCCGGGAAGTGACCGTGCGCGCGGCGCTCGGCGCCGGGGCCGCGCGCCTCGTGCGGCAGTTCCTCGTGGAGGGCGCCGTACTGGTTGGCTCGGCCACGCTCGTCGGCGTCGCCCTGGCCTGGGCCGCCACGCGGGCGCTGGCGGTGTCGGCACCCGCGACGCTCCCGCGCGCCGGGGACATTCGCGTGGACGCGACGGTGCTTGCGGCCACGATGGTGATCTCGGTCGCGGTGGCGGTGGCATTCGGCATGCTGCCCGCGCTCCAGGCGAGGCGCGTCAACCTGCACGCGGCGCTGCACGGGGCCGGCGGCCGCGGCGCGTCGCACGGCCGCGGCCAGCGCCGCGCACGTTCGGTGCTCGTCGCTGCCGAGCTTGCGATGGCGACGATGCTGATGGTCGGCGCCGGCCTGCTGATCCGGAGCATCTGGACGCTTCAGGCCGTGGACCCGGGGTTCGACGCCCGCGGCGTGATCAAGGCCGAGTTCCAGCTGCCGGCCAGCCGCTACCCGCAGGACTTCGCACGCTGGCCACGCCTGCCGGAGCGCCAGCGTTTCCAGGACGCCGTGCTCGCCGGGCTCGAGGGCCAACCCGGCGTCGCCAGCGCGGCCCTCGCCACCGCGAACCCGATGGACGCGGGCTTCACGAGCTCCATTCGCGTCGTGGGCCGCGAGGCCGAGGCCGCCGGCTGGCCCGAGCCGTCCATCCGCACCGTGAGCAACGGCTACTTCGGCACGCTGCGGGTGCCCGTGACCGCGGGTCGCGGATTTGCGGCAACGGACGCCGTGGATGCCGCCCCCGTGGCCATCATCAACGAGTCGGCTCGGGAGCGGTACTACGGGGCGCGCGAGCCCCTGGGGACGGCGATCAACCTGTGGGGTGCGAACCGGACGGTGGTCGGCGTGGTGGGGAACGAGCGCCTGCACGGTCTTGCCGTGGACGCGCCGCCGGCCGTCTACCTGCCGCTGGCGCAGGCGCCGATTCCCAACACGGTGCTCGTTCGCATGAGCGGCGATGCCGCGGCGGGCGCGCCGCTCGTGCGCCGCGTGCTGCGCGGAGTGGATCCGCAACTGGCCGTTTTCGGCGTGGAGCCGCTCGAGGACACGGTGCGCGGGACGCTCGCGCAGCGGCGCTTCGTGATGCTGGTGCTGGCTGCATTCGCGGTTGCCGCATTGGCGCTGGCTGCGGTGGGGGTCCACGGCGTGCTCGGCTACGCCGTCGCGCAGCGGACCCGGGAAATCGGGATCCGCGTGGCCCTCGGCGCCGACGTGGCGGGCGTCCGGCGGCTCGTGGTGCGCGACGGGATGCGGCTGGCCGCGGCCGGCGTCGCGCTTGGGCTGGCCGGTGCGCTCGTTCTCTCGCGCCTCATCGCGACGCTGCTCTTCGGGGTGAACGCCCGCGACCCGGCGACCTTCGTGGCGGTGGCCGGCGTGCTCGGCGCGGTGGCGCTGGCGGCGTGTGTCGCACCGGCGGCCCGGGCGACGTGCGTCGATCCCATGACCGCCCTGCGCGCCGAGTAGATTTCGCACGCGATGATCGCACTCCGCAACGTCGAGAAGGCCTACCCGTCCGCCGGTGGTCAGGCCTACGTCCTCCGGCGGATCACGCTCGACATTGCCGCCGGCGAGTTCGTGACGATCATGGGCCCGTCGGGGGCGGGGAAGTCCACGCTCCTGGCGATCCTCGGCATGCTCGACGGCGCCTGGACCGGCGAGTACCACCTGCACGGCCAGCCCGTGCACGCGCTCGACAACAAGCGCCGCGTGGCGCTGCACAAGCAGTACGTGGGGTTCGTCTTCCAGCAGTACCACCTGCTCGACGACCTCACGGTCGCCGAGAACCTCGACGTGCCGCTCGGCTACCGTGACGTCCGGAAATCAGAGCGCGAGGCCCTCGTGGCCGACGCGCTCGACCGCTTCGGCATCGTGGGCAAGAAGGACCTGTATCCGTCGCAGCTCTCGGGCGGCCAGCAGCAGCTGGTGGCCGTGGCGCGCGCCATGATCCACAAGCCCACGCTCATCCTCGCCGACGAGCCCACCGGCAACCTGCACTCCTCGCAGGCGCGCGAGATCATGGAGCTCTTCCGGGCGCTCAACGCGGCCGGGACGACCATCGTCCAGGTGACCCACTCCGACGAGAACGCCCGCTACGGCAGCCGCATCATCAACCTGAAGGACGGCTGGCTCGCCTGACTCAGAACCGCGGGTTCACCACGTTGTTGTAGATGGACCCGAACGTGTAGCTGATGCCGAAGTGCGTGTAGTACTCGAAGCCGGTGAGGAGCGCGCGGCGGCGGAGCAGCACGTCCACGGCGTCCTGCTCGCCCCTCGGCAGGTACACCTGGTCGTGAATCCACTGGTAGCCGGCGCCGCCGTTCAGGCTGAATCCCTTGAACAGGCGGAAGCTGAAGTTGCCGTTGAGGTCGGTGGACCGCTTCGACGCATCGGTGAGGAAGTTCCGGTGCTCGAGGTTGAGCGACACGTTGCCCCACGGCTGCCGCGTGCGGTACTCGGCCTGGAAGAAGTGGCTCGGCAGCGTTTCGCGGATCTTGTCGAACACGGTGGTGTCCGTATACCGGAACCCCGTGTAGCCGAGTCCGTAGACGATCTTGAGCGAACGCCGCGTGAACTCGGAATACGGAAAGACATTGAACTCGAGCGCGGCCTGCACCTCATAGCGCAGGTCCTGGTTGCGGAACGTCTGTGACGCCAGCGTCACCTCGGCGCCCGCGGACCAATGGTTGCCGAGGCTCTTCACCTGGCCGAGCTGGGCGCGCCAGTCGCGCTGAAGGCTGGTGTAGGTCTCCTCGGCGGTCACGTTGCCGAGGCTGTCGAACTCCTGCACCGTCGCCGAGTTGTCGCGATACGAGTAGCGGAAGTCGAAGCCGGTCTTCCACTCTTCGGTGACGCGATTTGCCTCGACGTTGACACCGACGTTCTTCCCGGAGTAGTACCGCTCCCCGTTCATCGAACCGTCGACGCCCACCTCGAACACCCATGCGTTCCATGGGTCATTGGCGGGGGCGACGGACGTGGATCCTGCGGCCGCAGCCGCGTCGGTGGATATCCGCAGGGACGAACCCGTACCGGTGCGTGCGGCGAAAGGCACGAGTCCCACGGCGATGGTGCGTTGCACGCCCCGCCTGCGCTCGTCGAACGTGGTTGTCGGGTCGGTGGTGTACGCGAGCGTGTCGCCACGGCCGGCAAAGGCGCGCTGGCCAAGGAACGCGATGGTGTACGCGCTGGCGCTTGCGCCGGCCTGCTGGCTCGTGATGAGGACGTGAACATCGGCCACGGTGCGGTCGCGCACCCAGTCCACCCACGTGATCTCGGTGCGGATCAGGTCGTTGTCGCAGCCGCCGGTCCGGCAATCGAGGTACACGGCGAGGCGTGGCGGCGGCGCGCCGGGCCCTTGGGCGCGTGCATCAGGTGCCCACAGCGCCACGCCGCAGGCCAGCACGGCAACTACCGGACGGAATCGCATCTAATGAAGTTCCAGAGAACGAGGGGGGCTCGGGCCGGAGGGCCGCTCACGGCGTGCCAGCGCATCAATATGGCCGCCACGCCGGCAGCCGACATCCTCTCTACGCGCGGCTCCTGGCGAATGCGGCTGAAAGCGGTCCGACGGTGGGCCCCGTGCAGCCGGGTGCGCCGCCGCCCGCGCTCACGACACGGCGTGCGCCACGAGGACGCGCAGCGTCGCCGCGTCGAACGGCTTGTCCAGCCTCAGGTTCGGGGCGTCGCGCAGGAAGGCCTGTGCGCGCTCGGTGAAGGCGCCGCCGGTCAGGAAGATCATCCGGTCGGCCTGGGCCTGCGATCGCATGCGGATCTCGGCGTGCAGGTCCATGCCCGTGACGTGGGGCATCATGAGGTCGCACAGGATCAGGTCGAATCGCTCCCCCGCGTCGATGCGCCGCAGCGCCTCCGCGGCATCGGTGAGCGCGTGAACCTCGTGCTGCCTGGAGAGGATCCGCTCGATCATCTGCGCAACCAGCGCCTCGTCGTCGACCACGAGGATGCGCGCACGGCGCACCTCGCGCGCCGCGGCCGCGGCCGGCGTCACGGTCGGCGATGGCGCTGCGTGAGCCGCCGGGAGGTTGATCCGGAACGTGCTGCCACGTCCGACTTCGCTCTCCACCGTGATCGTGCCGCCTACCTCGGTCACGATCCGCTCGCAGATGGCGAGGCCGAGGCCCGTGCCCACGCCCGCAGGCTTGGTGGTGAAGAACGGGTCGAAGATGCGACGCCGGAGCTCCGGGGTCATGCCCGACCCGGTGTCGCTGAACTCCACCACCACGCCGGCATCCGGACCTGGCCGTGCCACCACCCGAATCACGTGGCGCTCGGCGTTGCCTTCGGGGATCGACTGGGCGGCGTTGACCGCCAGGTTGAGGAACACCTGGCCGAGGCGCGCCTCGCTGGCGCGCACCGGCGGCACGTCGTGGAACTCCCGCTCGAGGCGCGCGCGGTGCCGAATCTCGTTCGCCGCCATGCGCAGCGAGGAATCCAGCACCTTGCGCACGTCGGCTACGCCATCCGCGGCGTCCCGCGCGCGGGAGAACACGTTCAGGTCGCGCACGATGTCGCGGACGCGCGTGAGCCCCTCGCGAAGGTCGGGCATGGCCTCCACGAGGGCGGCCCGGAGGCGATCATCATCGGCATCGGGGCCGGCGGTGGCGAGCTCGGCTTCGAGCAGGTCCACGTGCCCGACGACGGCGGTGAGCGGATTGTTGATCTCGTGCGCGACGCCGGCGGCGAGCGTGCCCATGGAGGCCATGCGGTCGGCCACGAACAGGCGCTCCTGCATCTGCTTGAGGCCGGTGAGGTCGCGCACGACGGTGAGCACCGCTTGCTGGTCGCCGAATTGGATGGGCACGTCGCGCACCTCGGCCGGGATCACGCGACCCCCTTCGCCGGCCAGGCGCAACTCGGCCGGCTCGGACGGCACGCCCTCGTGTGCCACGGCCGCGACCCGCCGTTCGAATCGCGGCCGGTCGTCGGGATGAACCAGCGCGCCGGCGCCGCGCGCCCGCACGGCCTGGATGTTCGCCACCTGGAGCAGCGCGGCCAGCTGCGTGTTGGCGTAGAGCACTTCGCCGTCGCGGTGGACGACGATGCCGTCCGGCGAGTGGGTGATGAGGTCGCGAAACGCCTCCTCGACGAGCTGCAGGTCCGTCACGTATTTCGTCGTGCTCTCGTTCAGGGCGTGAATGCGGCTCGCGCCATACGCGGTCACGGCGGCCATGACCACGAGGGAGAGCGCGGTGACGCCGACGGCAACTGCGCCGGCATCGTACCGGACCATGAGTGCGCCCTGCGCCGCGGCGGCGAGGCCTGCCGTGAGCCAGATGAGCCAGCGCTCCAGCCAGAAGGTCGACCCCACGACCAGTAGCGCGAGGGGGGCGGTGGCCATCGCGACCACGCGCGGCGGATCGGACATGGCCGGGAGCACGGCCAGCTGGACGGCGACGATGCCCACGACGTCGAGAAAGGGAAATGCGAGGCCGGACCGCACGGCGACGGCGCGCCAGCGCAATCCGGCGATCGCCACCGCGGCCGCCAGGACGGACCAGATCGCGCACACGGCGTCGGCGCCGCTCCACTCGCTGGCACCGAGCCGCGTGGCCGCGAAGAACGCCAGGGCCAGCGCCGCCGCCGCCCCTGCGCGCACGCCGTTGAGCACGTGCGCGTTTCGCAGGCGCTGCTCGCTGCGTGCCCGGCGAATGGCGTGTGCCGGGGCGGAGGTGTCCTTGTGTCGCGTTCCGTCGGAGATCACGCGCACAATCCTGACTCGCAATTCGTCGGCAGGCAAGAACCCCGGGGGTTCCCGGCTCCGACCGCTGGCAGCAGCTGGCAGCAGCCGGCAGCAGCGCCGGCGGGCGAGTTGCCGTGCCGCCGCACCACCCGCTGCGGGCTCGTTGCGACTCACGTCGTCGATGGCCACGCCCACAGCGTGCGGCTTCCAATTGCCCGGCATTTCCTGTGATCTGGATCACACGGGCCGACGGCGAATGCGCGCCAGCCCCTGAATTTCCGAACAGAGGAGGTCCGATGCGACGCAGCCTTGCGGCCCTTGCGCTCGCCGCCAGCTGGGCGTGCGCGGCGCCGTCCGCCACCCTCACCGACGCCCATCGTGCGGCAATTGCCGACTCGGCGCGCACGATCGTGGATTCCCTCCTCGCCGGCGCCAACCGGGGCGACGTCAGCGCCGCATTCGCCGCCTATTCACCAGGCCCCGACGCGCGGTACGTCGAGAACGGCATGACCTACGGTTCGCTGGACTCGGTGAAGGTCACGTATGCGCGGATGCTCGCCGGCCTCGATTCGATGGCCCTCACCGCCAACGGCTTCCACGCCGACGTGCTGGATGCGGATGCCGTCGTCACGACCGTCCCGTTCCGCTTCCGGATGAAGCCGAAGGGCAGGGCGATGGTCGAAGGCACCGGCGTGTGGACCGGCGTCCTGGCCCGGGGCGAGGGCGGATGGATGATCGTGTCGAGCCACGAGTCATGGAACGATCCCGGGCCCAAGGTGACGGCCGCGATGAGCGCGATGCCGCGTCCATGACGGCGGACCCTACCGCGTGACGCCGTCCTCGTGGACGATCCGGCCGCCGACGATCGTCACGCGGACCTTCGTGCCGGCGATCGTCTCCGGCAGCACGGCGGTGAGGTCGCGGTCAAGGACGACGAGGTCGGCCAGCATCCCCGCCCGGATCGTCCCGACGTCCCGGTCCTGGAAGCCGGCGTAGGCGGCGTCGCGGGTGTATGCGCGCAGCGCCTCTTCGACGGTGATCTTCTGTTCAGGAATCCAGCCGCCGGGATTCTTCCCGTCGAGCGTGCGCCGTGTAACCGCGGCCTGGATGCCCTCGAGCGGCGTCGGCGGCGCCACGAACCAGTCGCTGCCGAACGCCAGCCTGGCCCCGGCGTCGAGCAGCGACCGGAACGCGTAGGTGCCCTTCGCACGCTCGTGCCCGATTACCTTCTCGGCCCACCGGCCGTCGTCGATGGCGTGGTACGGCTGCATCGAGGCAATGACGCCGATCGACGCGAAACGGGGGAAGTCCGGCGGCGCGATGTGCTGCGCGTGCTCGATCCGGAACCGGCGGTCACGCGGGCCATTCTCCTTCGCGACCCGCTCGAACACGTCGAGTTGGGTCCGGATGGCGCGGTCGCCGATGGCATGGACGATCACGCGCAGCCCCGCGGCGTCGGCGTCCTTCGTCCACGCGTAGAGGCTTTCCGGCGGCGTGACGAAGAAGCCGCTGTCCTTCGGCGAGTCGGTAAACGGCGCGAGCATGGCGGCCGTGTGCGAGCCGAGCGAGCCGTCCACGAACCCCTTGAGCCCGTCGAACCGGAGCCACGCGTCGCCGACGCCGTCGGCCTTCACCGTGTCGCGCAGCCGCTCCCACGTGGCGAGCGGCACCTGCGCCACGATGCGGGTGCGCAGCCGGCCCGCGGCCCGGGCGCGCTTGAAGATGGCGAGGTCGTCCCAGGTGCCCATGTGGTGCACGCTCGTCACGCCGCGCGCGGCGACGTACGTCATGGCCGTGTCGAGGACGCGGTCCCAGTCGGCCGGCGTGAGGTCGGGGACGACGCGCCACACGAGCGATTGCGCGTTGTCCTTGAGGATTCCCGTGGGCTCGCCCGCGGTGTCGCGGACGATGGTGCCGCCGGGCACGTCCTTCGTTTCGCCCGTGACGCCCGCGGCCTTGAGCGCGAGCGTGTTGGCCAGGTTCATGTGGCCGTCGAGCCGGTTGACCCACACGGGGTTGTCCGGCGTCACGGAGTCGATCCACTGTCGTGTGGGCAGCTCGCCGCCCCAGAGCTGGTGGTCCCAGTCGCCATTGGTGATCCACGCGCCCCTGGGCAGCGTTTTCGCGTGTGCGGCGATGCGGCGGATGAACTCGGCTTTCGTCGCCGCGTCGCGCAGCTGCACGGAGGTGAGCGCGCGGCCGCCGTCGGTGAAGTGCACATGGCTGTCGATGAACCCCGGCGTGACCATGCCGCCCTGCGCATCGATCACGCGTGCCGTGGCGGGCGTCGCGGCGCGCACGGCGGCGGTCGTGCCCACGAGCGCAATCCTGTCGCCAGCCACCGCGACGGCTTCTGCCCACGGCGCGGCGCTGTCGCCGGTCCAGACGCGGGCATTCACGATGGCGAGCGTCACGGGTTCACGCGAAGCGGTGCAGGCGGAGGCAACGCCGAGGGCGCATGCCCCGCGCGCCAATGCCGAGGTGAGCGATGACAGGGATGGCACGGAGCGGGATCACCGGGGTAGGAGTAGGTTGACCGCAGTAACGTTGTGCCGTGGCGCGCGCGGCCGAAAGACGGCCGCGCCAGCACCCTGCATCACCCCCCAGGGAGATCCCCACTCGATGACCCGACTTCTCCTCGTTGCGGGCGCCTCGTGCGCCCTGTCGGCCGCACTCGCCGCCCAGCCGCGGGCCCTGACCGCCGCGCCGAGCACGCGCGCCACGGTGACGGTCACGCTGGCGGGGCCGCAGGGAAGCCAGGTGGCGCCCGCGAAGATCACCGTGGACTATGGCCAGCCGCACCTGCGGGGGCGGACGCTCCACACGGGCGACCTCGTGCCGCTCGATTCCGTCTGGCGGTTCGGCGCGAACGAATCCACGACACTCGACACCGGCGTGGACCTCGAGCTGGGCGGGCACCGCTTCGCCAGGGGCAAGTACTCGTTGTACGTGCTGCCCTCCGCGTCCGGCTGGCAGTTGATCGTGAACGCGAACACCGGACAATGGGGCACGAGCTACGTGCCGGACCGCGACGTCGCGCGCATCCCGTTGACGAAGACGACGCTCGCGTCGCCGGTTGAAGGCCTCTCCGTGTGGCTCATTCCGTCGCGTGATGCGGGCGCGGCGTCCGGCGAATTCCGCTTCGCCTGGGGGACGGCACAACTCTCGACCACCTGGCGCGTGCCGTAACGCCCTAGATTTCGGGCAGGTCGGCGCCCGAGGTTCCGTTCGGAGGTAACATGCGCAGACTGGCACGCTCCATCCGGCGGGTACGCCGGGCGGGGCCATGGCTCGGCGTGGCGGTGCTCGCGGTGGCGCTCGTTGCCGCCGCGCGTCCGGGACCCCGTGCGCCGCAGGCCGCGCCGCCGCCGCTGGCCGCGGGTGGCCACGTCGACGCGATCCGCGTGGCCGACGCCATCACGCCAATCACCGTCGAGCAGATCGCCACGCAGCTCGACCGGTCCGCGGAAGGCGGCGCCAGGGCCCTCGTGCTGGTGATGGACACGCCGGGCGGCCTGGAAGCCTCGATGCGCGACATCGTGAAGATGATCCTGGCGAGCCGCGTACCCGTGATCACGTACGTGTCGCCGCCGGGCGCGCGCGCGGCATCGGCGGGGCTGTTCATCGTCACGGCAAGCCACGTGGCGGCTATGGCGCCGAACACGAACCTCGGTGCGGCATCGCCCGTGAGTCTTGGCGGCGGGCAGGACACGACGTTGGCGAAGAAGGCGATGTCCGACGCCGCCGCGCTCATTCGCAGCCTCGCCGAGACCCGCGGCCGCAACGCCGACTGGAACGCGCGCGCCGTGACGGAAGCCATTTCGGCCAGCGCCACCGAGGCCGTTGCCCTGCACGTGGCGGACTTCATCGCCCCCGACCTCGCCGACGTGATGCGCCAGGCTGACGGGCGCCGCGTCCTCCTTGCCGGCGACACGGTGCGCCTCGCCCTCGCGGGTGTCGAGGTCCGGGAGGTCGAACCCTCGTTTCGCCACCGGGTGCTGTCGTGGATCGTGAACCCGAACGTCGCCTACCTGCTGCTCACGCTGGGGTTCTACGGCATCCTGTTTGAACTGCAGAGCCCCGGCTCGATCCTGCCCGGCGTGGCCGGAGCCATCCTGATCATCCTCGGGCTGGTGGCCATGCAGACGCTGCCCGTCAACGTCGCCGGCCTCCTGCTCATCCTGCTCGCGATCACGTTCTTCGTGGTCGAGATCAAGGTGCAATCCCACGGAGTCCTTGCCGTCGGAGGCGTTGTGGCCTTCTTCTTCGGATCGCTGATCCTCTTCGAGCCCGGCCCGGGACAGGTGTTCCGCGTCTCGCCGGCCGTGATCGTCGGGACGACGCTGGCAACGGCTGTCCTCTTCATCTTCGTGATCGGCAAGGCGATCGGCGTGCAGAAGCGCCGGGTGACGACGGGCACCGAGGGCCTCGTGGGTGAGGCCGGCGACGCCATCACGGACATCGCGCCACAGGGCGACGTGCGCGTGCACGGCGAGCGCTGGCGCGCGCGCGCCCAGGCGGGGCCGATCGCCGCCGGCGCGCGGGTGGAGGTCACGGGCGTGGAGGGCCTGACGCTCATCGTGCGCGCGCACACACCAAACGGAGACTGACGATGCCACAATTGATCCAGCTGCTGACGCCCTTCATCCTGATCGGCGTCGCCGTGATCGCGAGCGCGATCCGGATCCTGCGCGAATACGAACGCGGCGTGGTGTTCCGCCTCGGCCGCCTCGTGGGGGCAAAGGGCCCCGGCCTCGTGCTGCTGATTCCGTTCGTGGACCGCATGGTGCGGGTGAGCCTCCGCACGGTGACGATGGACGTGCCGGCGCAGGACGTGATCACGCGCGACAACGTGTCGGTCAAGATCAACGCCGTGATCTATTTCCGCGTGATGGACGCGTCGAAGGCCATCGTCGAGGTGGAGGACTTCCTCTACGCCACGTCGCAGATCGCCCAGACGTCGTTGCGGGCGACGGCCGGCCAGGCGGAGCTCGACCAGATCCTGGCCGAGCGCGAGGAGATCAACCGGCAGCTGCAGCGGGTGATCGACGAGCAGACGGAGCCGTGGGGCGTGAAGGTCAGCGTCGTCGAGGTCAAGAACGTGGACCTCCCGCAGGAAATGCAGCGGGCCATCGCGCGGCAGGCGGAAGCCGAGCGCGAGCGGCGGGCGAAGGTGATCAACGCGGAAGGCGAGTTCCAGGCCTCCACGCGGCTGGCCGAGGCGGCGGCCATCATCCAGCAGCAGCCGGCCGCGATCCAGCTGCGGTACCTGCAGACGCTCTCGGAGATCGCGACGGAGAACAACTCGGTGACGGTCTTCCCGGTGCCGGTGGACATGCTCCGGGCGTTCATGGGCCGGCTTGAGCGCGGTCCGGCGGCACAGGGCTGACGCCCGCCGTCGTCGCGGTACCGATGGCGACAAGCGCTGCGCCCCGGGCCGGGGCAGCCGGCCCGGGGGCGCGGGCTACTTGCCCTCGTACTTGAACGAAACCTTCACCTTCGCGCGGTAGAGATCCACCTTGCCGTTCTTGAGCTGCATGTCGAGTTCGGTGATCTCCGCGATGCGCAGGTCACGCAGGCTCTTGGCGGCGCGGGCGACGGCGGCGGCAGCGGCCTTCTCCCACGACTGCGAGCTGGTGCCGACGAGTTCGATGACCTTGTAGACGCTTTCCGGCATTTGGCCTCCCGGCGGTTCGGGAAAGGGTATGCTCCCAAGTGACCACATCCGGGTCACGGCCGCCAGAGTGTCAGGCCAGCCTGTGCCGCGCGCGGTCTACCGCGGCGACGAGCGCTTCCACGTCGGCCGCGTCGTTGTACACGTAGAAGCTCGCCCGCGTGGTCGCGTGCACGCCGAGCGCGCGCATCAGTGGCTGCGCACAGTGATGTCCCGCGCGCACGCACACGCCGTCGGCGTCGAGCATCTGCGAGAGGTCGTGCGGGTGCACGCCCTCCAGCGTGAAGCTCGCGACGCCACCGCGCCCCCCGGGCGCCGGCCCGAGCACCCGCACTCCCGGAATCGCGGCAAGCCGCTCGCTGGCGAGGCGCGTCAGGGCCTGCTCATGCGCGTGCACCCGGTCCATGCCGAGGGCGTCGAGGTAGTCGCAGGCGGCGCCGAGGCCGACGGGGCCTTCCACGTTCGGCGTGCCGGCCTCGAACTTGTGCGGCAGCACGTTCCACGTCGTGTGCGCATCGCCCACGTGGGCGATCATGTCGCCGCCCATCTGGTACGGCGGCATCGCCTCGAGCAGCTCGCGCCGCATCACGAGGCCGCCCACGCCCATCGGGCCGAGCATCTTGTGGCCGCTGAATGCGTAGGCGTCCACGCCGAGGGCGTCGACGCCGACGCTGAGGTGCGGCGCCCCCTGCGCCCCGTCGCAGACCGCGAGCGCGCCCACGCGGCGGGCGAGCGCCACGAGCTCGCGGACGGGGTTCACGGTGCCGATGGCGTTGGAGACGTGCCCGAAGGCGAGCACTTTCGTCTTCGGCGTCAGGAGGCCGGCGAGCCGGTCGAGGTCGAGCGTCCCGTCGGCATTCAGCTCGGCAATCACGAACTCGGCGCCGGCGTCGTTCGCCAGGGCCTGCCACGGCACGAAGTTGGCGTGGTGCTCGAGCCTCGTGACCACGATGCGGTCGCCGACCTTCACGTTGGCCCGGCCCCACGCCGCCGCCACGAGGTTGAGCGACTCGGTGGTGCCGCGCGTGAAGATCAGCGTGTCGGGGTCGGCCACGCCGAGGAAGCGCGCGATGCGTGCGCGCGCCGTGTGGTAGGCCTCGGTGGCGGCCGCGGAGAGGCGGTACGCGCCGCGATGCGGGTTCGCGTTGGCCGTCTCGTAGTACTTCGTGATCGCGGCCAGCACGCTCGCCGGCTTCTGTGCGGTGGCCGCCGAGTCGAGGTAGTGCAGCTTCGGGTTGGCCGCAAGGAGCGGGAAGTCGGTGCGCGGCGCGAGGGCGCCGTGGTCGGCCACGAGGCCGTCCACCATCGCGGCGGTGAGGCGGGCGCCGTGGCCCGCGCCGACCGTGGCGCGGCCGCTCATCGCGGCGCCTTCCGCGCGCCGCCCGTCCGCCGGCCGCCGTTGCTGCGCCTCATGCCCCGGAGCCCCCGGCGCCCTCGCCGTCGTCCGTCGACACCTGGCCGCCGCCCTCGAGCGCCGACTTCATCGCATGCCACGCGAGCGACGCGCACTTCACGCGCAGCGGAAACCGCGACACGCCCGAGAGCGCCTTGAGGGCGCCGAGGTCGGCGCCCGTGGGATGGCCGGTGACGAGGGCGTGCACGTCGTCGAACAGGCGCTCGGCCTCCGCGCGGGTCCTGCCCTTGACCGCCTGCGTCATCATCGAGGCGCTCGCCTTGCTGATGGCGCAGCCCTGTCCCTTGAACGAGACGTCCGCGAGCGTGTCGCCGTCGAGCTTCACCCACACCGTGAGCTGGTCGCCGCAGAGCGGGTTCATGCCCTCGGCGTGCGCCGTAGCGCCTTCCATTTCGTGGAAGTTCTTCGGCCGCCGGTTGTGGTCGAGGATGATGCTCTGGTACAGCTCGTCGAGGTCAGGCAAGTAGACGGTAGACAGTAGACAGTGGACAGAGATCCTAGCGTTGTTCCGTGTGTGTGAACCGCTCAAAGGCAATCCGCTCGAGGCCGTCGCGCAGGGCGTCGAGCTCCACCGTCTCGAGCACTTCCGCGGCGAACGCGTACGTGAGCACCGCGCGGGCGTGCTCGGCTCCCATGCCGCGGCTCTTCAGGTAGAAGAGCGCGACCTCGTCGAGGCGGCCCACCGTGGCGCCGTGCGTGCACTTCACGTCGTCGGCGAAGATCTCGAGCTGCGGCTTCGTGTCCACGCGGGCCGTGGGCGACAGGAGCAGCGCGTGGTTCGTCTGCTTGCCGTCGGTCTTCTGGGCCTCGGGGTCCACGAAGACCTTGCCGTTGAACACGCCGTGGGCGTCGCCGTCGAGGATGCCCTTGTACAGTTCGCGGCTGGCGCACGCGGGCGCGATGTGCTCGACGAACGTCTGGTGGTCGGCGTGCTGGGCACCGTCCACGAGGTACAGGCCGTTCAGTCGCACCTCGGCCGCCTCGCCGGCGAGCTTCGTGTAGATGTTGGTGCGCGAGAGGGCGGCGCCCGAGGCGTAGCTGAACGAGTGGAACAGCGAGTCGCGTCCCTGCGTGGCCTGGATGGTCCCGACGTGGAACGCCTCGCGGCTCTCGCGCTGCACCTTGTAATGGTGGAACCGGGCCCCGTTCCCGATCGTGACCTCGGCGACGGCGTTCGTGAAGTACTCGATG
>JAYEKC010000045.1:0-26051 GCA_034716715.1 Gemmatimonadota bacterium
GCCGTGGAGCTCACGCTCGAGCACTACGGCATCACCGAGGCCGACCTCGAGCTGGTCACCGGCGAGGCGCTGGGGTTTCCGCACCTCAAGACCGGCAAGGACGTCGCCGAGCGCCTGAAGCACCGCTACACGCGCAACGTCGCGGTGGAGTTCGTCCACTGCGGCACCGACGAGGAGCGGCAGTGGTTCCGCCAGCTGTTCACGGCGGAGCAGCTCACGCGCGGCCTCACGCCCGACGAGAAGCGCGCGATGCTCGTGCGGCTCTCGGAAGTGGAGGGCCTCGAGCGCTTCGTGGGCCGCGCGTTCACGGGCTACAAGCGGTTCTCCATCGAGGGCACGGACATGCTCGTGCCGATGCTCGACGCCACGATCGCGGAATCGGCGGCGGCGGGCGCGCGGCACGTGACCATCGCGATGGCGCACCGCGGCCGGCTCAACGTGCTCACGAACGTGATGGGGAAGCCGTTCGACCGGCTCATCGCCGAGTTCCAGGGCCGGCACGACCACCTGGGCGGCGCCGCCACGGGCGACGTGAAGTACCACCTCGGCTTCGAGAACACGCGTCAGGTGGGCGAGAACCGCTCCGTGCGCGTGACGCTCGTGCCGAACCCCAGCCACCTCGAGGTGGTGAACCCGGTGCTCCAGGGCGCCACGCGCGCGCTGCAACGGCACGCGGGCGACCCGTACGAGCGCGACGAGTTCGCGGTGGTGCCCATCTGCATCCACGGCGACGCCGCGTTCTCGGGCGAGGGCATCGTCGCCGAGACATTCAACCTCGCGCACCTCCGCGGCTACTCGGTGGGCGGCACGCTCCACATCATCGTCAACAACCAGGTCGGGTTCACCACCGACCCGTCGGACGCGCGCTCGACGCGCTTCGCGAGCGATCTCGCGAAGGGCTTCGAGATGCCCATCATCCACGTCAACGCCGACGATCCCGAGGCGTGCATCATCGGCGTGCGCATCGCGGTGGCGTACCGCACGACGTTCGGCCGCGACTTCGTGATCGACCTCGTGGGCTACCGGCGGCACGGCCACAACGAGGGCGACGAGCCCGCGTACACGCAGCCCGGGATGTACGACCTGATTCGTTCGCACCCGACGGTGCGGCAGGTGTGGGGCAGGCGCCTCGTGGGCGAGGGCGTCGTCTCCGAGGCGGACGTCGAGGCCGCGGAGCGCGGCGCGCTGGCCGAGTTCCAGCGCGTGTACGACGCCGCCAAGGACGCCGACACGCCGGACAGCCACGGCAGCGAGACCGAGGAGCCGTTCCAGCCGCCGGTCACCAGCGTGCCCGCCGACCTCCTGCACACGGTGAACGAGGCGATGCTGACGTGGCCCGAAACGTTCACCCCGCATCCGCGGCTGGCCAAGCAGCTCGAGCGCCGGCGCGAGGTGATGGACGCCGTGGGCGGCATCGACTGGGGGCACGCCGAGTCGCTCGCGTTCGCGACCATCCTCGCCGACGGCGTGAACGTGCGCCTCACCGGCCAGGACGCCGAGCGCGGCACGTTCTCGCACCGCCACGCGGTGCTGCACGACGTGAAGACCGGGCAGACGTGGACGCCGCTGCAGCACATCGCCGGCGATTCGAGCGCGTTCGAGATCTACAACTCGCCGCTCTCGGAGCTGGCGGTGATGGGCTTCGAGTACGGGTTCAGCGTGGCGGCGCCCGACACGCTCACGCTGTGGGAGGCGCAGTTCGGCGACTTCGCCAACATGGCGCAGCCGCTCATCGACCAGTTCCTCGCGGCCGACAGGGCCAAGTGGGGCCAGAACTCCGGCCTCGTGCTGCTGCTGCCGCACGGGTACGAGGGGCAGGGCCCGGAGCACTCCAGCGCGCGGCTCGAGCGGTTCCTGCAGCTCGCCGCCGAGGGCAACCTGCGCATCGCGTACCCGAGCACGCCTGCGCAGTACTTCCACATCCTGCGGCGGCAGGCGTTGTTCAGGGCGAGGCGTCCGCTGGTGCTGATGCAGCCCAAGTCGCTGCTCAGGCTCCAGCAGGCGATGTCGAAGCTCACGGACCTGTCGGAGGGCGCGTTCCACCCCGTGGTGGACGATCCCGCGGGCGCCGAGAAGCGCGAGAAGGTGACGCGCATCGTGCTCTGCAGCGGGAAGCTCTACTACGACCTCGCCGCGCGGGAGATTCCGCCCGAGGTCGCCGTGGTGCGGGTGGAGGAGCTGTTCCCGTGGCCGCACGCCGACCTCACGTGGCTGTTCGATGGCTACTCGTCCATGCGCGAGGTGGTGTGGGCGCAGGAGGAGCCGAAGAACCAGGGCGGATGGAGCTGGGTGGCGCCGCGGCTGCGGGCCACGGTGGGCAACGCGGTGATGATCCGCTACATCGGGCGGCCCGAGCGCGCGAGCCCGGCCGAGGGGTACACGCAGGCGCACAACGACGAGCAGGCGCGGATCGTGACCGACGCGCTGACCATCGCGCCGCGCAACCCCACACCGCGGCGGGCCAGCGGGGTACTGCACATCGTCTGAACGCGAACGGCCACGTCGAGGTGACGGGTCACGGATGACAGGGGACGGGTAGCGGCGGCCACGCCTCGGACCCCGTGGCCGGGCTACCGGAGCCAGATGATGAGGAGGCCGCAGTTCGTTCCTGGCTTACCGTTGAACTGCGCCGGTATCTGTGCCGGGCCCGCGTACCATTCAATGGCGGCGACGGTGTTGGGCTGGATGTCGTTGACGCTCATGTCGAACACCTGCACTCCGTTGATCATGGTGGCGGAGTAGCAAACGCCGTTGCGCATACCGTCCGGTCCGCGCGTCGAGGCGATGGTGACCGAGTTTGACCGTGTGCGCGAGTAGATGATCTGGAGGCCGGGGAGCGATCGCAGTTTTTCCGACATGCGGGACCCGGGTGCGCGCTGGACCTCGTCGTAATCCATGAAGGCACCATGGCCGAACCGCCTGCGTTCCCTGAATGGCTCCAGCAGCCGCTCGGCCTCAACGACGCTCGCCGTCGGCAGCATCTGGGGTGCCTGCCGCATGTAGAGGAACACGGCAGCCGAATCACCCTCGGAGAGTCGCAGTGTCACCATGGCCGGGGAGTACCCGATTTTCCTGCTGACGACTATCCTCGTTCCGGTCGGAACCATGGACAGGGTGAACCGGCCCGCCGAATCGGATTCGGCAGCGAGTGGCGTGCCGAGCACGAGCACGGTCGCCCCGGCGACCGGCGCACTCGTTTCGGTGTCGCGGACGACGCCGCTGAGGCGCCCCGCCGGGCCTTGGGCTGGCAGTGCAAAGGGAAGAGCCACTCCCAGCGCCATCGCAGGCGCAGCGATCCAGAGTCTACCCGCCCGTACAGAGGTCAGCGCCGGCAGCCTCGGCTCGATCCCGCGGTGTGGGCGGGACACGGTTCACTGGGGCAGAAGAACGGCTACCTGCCTACGCGCGTCCAAAACAGAATCACGCCGCACATGGCGCCTCCCGAAATGCGTTTGAACTGAAGCGGCACGGTTGCGGGGCCTGAGTACACCTCCACTCCAGCGACGTCGCTCGGTCGTGGTAGGTCATCGAGGTTAGCCGGGATCTTAGCGGGAATGCGTTGACGAAAATCTCAAACGGGCACGCCGCCGCCGTGCTCTGGCGCAAACTCACAGCTTGCTGTGTCCCGTTGTATGTCCTCACCTGAACAGACGGGATGGAGCGAATGAGATCCGCCGCAAACGTCGCATGCTTTGCGTCGATTTCAGCCGCGTTCAGGAAGTGGCCGATACCCAACCGGCGTCGCTCTTCAAACCCCTCCATAAGCAGCGGGTAAGGGCTGGATGTGACGACCACGGGATCGAGCTGGGAGGCCAGCATTTCCAACGCGAACGACAATCGCACGGTGTCGGCGCCCGCTACAGCGACGACGACCCATGCCGGCTGGTAGCCGAGTCGGCGCACGCCGACGATGTATTCACCGGGGCGCAGGTCGACAATGCGAAAACGTCCGGATTCTCCAGTCGTGACACTGATTCCCGTTCCTTCAATGGTGGCGATTGCGTTCGCGAGCGCGCGCAATGCGGTATCGCTGACGGTACCATCGATTACCGCGCTCGGCTTCGTTTCCTGCGCGTGAGCGCGCGGCGCCGGGCTGAGCGCAGCCGCCAGCGTGATGAGCGTCGCACGAACCAAGTCCAAGTGGCGCGCGCCTGACCCACCACGAGATCCGTCCGTGAACGCAGGTGACTTCAGCATTGGACGCTTGTGGTGCGCCTCACTTTGACTTCGCACGGGTGGAGGATGACGGCGCCGCCGGAACGCCGCGCCATCTCCTCCAACAACGCCACCACATTCGTCTCCCGAACGACCCAGTCCTGGGGCACCGTTCGACGAACGCGCTCGGTCTCGGCGGGGCCGAGGAGGAACGATACGCGCACGGCGCCAACCTATTCGCCGCCGGCCCCCCCCCGCAAGTTGTGTACCGATTCAAGCCATGAAACCCGGTGGGCCCACGTGCCTGTGCCTCAGGCTGCAAACGCGTCGCGGAAACGCTGCAAGTACTCCGCCACCCGCCTCCTCCCGTACTGCATGATGAACCGCGGGTGGTCCAGCCCCACCAGCTCGCCGAACCACCCGTGCGCGTCGTTCAGCCGCCGCATCGCCTCCAGGTTCTTGCCGCGGCCGAGCACGATGGCCCGGTCGCGCCGCCCGCCGATGGCGAGGTGCCGCTCCACCGACGCCACGATGAACGGTTCGCACGCCCGCGCCAGCGCCGGCACGTCGTAGTAGTTCAGGTTCACGCCGCCGCGCGTGAACCCCAGCGGCGCCACGGCGGTGAGGAAGCACTTCGCCGTGAATGCGCGCACGCCGCCGAATCGCTCGATGAAATCGTAGACGAACACGGACGACAGCTCGCGGCGCCGTGGCAGGTCGTTCGCAATGCCGCAGAAGTCGGCCAGCGCCACGGGATCCGTGAAGGTCACGCCCGTGATCCCCGCGCCGAACCGCCCGGGGTTGATCCCGAACGCCAGCAGCCGCGGCCGCGAATCCGCGTAGTACCGGTCGAGATACGCCCGCACGTAGCGGCGCGCCACGGCGTCGGCGTACGGATTCATCGCCCGCACGCCGGCGGGGAGCCGCGGTGCCCGGAGCGTCGTGTAGAACCGGTACATGCGTGATGCGAACGTCGCGGCGTTCCCGGAGCGGCCAGCCATGGCGATAAGTTGTCAGGGTGCACGCGCGCGTGCGCCGCCGGATTCCGCGACCCGCCACGCCATCACCTGGACCCACGAGATCATCACCATGGCTTCCAGCAAGCGACAGGGCCCTGCACACCACGACCACCCGTTCGTCGTCGGGCTGGACGGGGTGACGTCGAGCGACCTCCCGCTCGTGGGTGGGAAGAACGCCTCGCTGGGCGAGATGATCCGCCACCTCACGAACGCGGGGATCCGCGTGCCAGAGGGGTTCGCCACCACCGTGTGGGCGTATCAGGCGCTGCTCGACTCCGATGGCCTGCGCCGGCGCATCACCGCGACGCTCGCCGAGTTCCGGCGCGGCAAGCTGCCGCTGGAGAAGGCCGGGTCCGCCATCCGGAAAGCGATCACCGCCACGCCGCTGCCGGCCCACGTCCACGACGCCATCGCGCGCGCCTACGCCGAGCTCTGCGCGCACGCGGAGCGCCCGAACGTCGACGTGGCCGTGCGCAGCAGCGCCACCGCCGAGGACCTGCCCGACGCCAGCTTCGCGGGGCAGCAGGCCACGTTCCTCAACGTGCGCGGCGAGGCCGCGGTGCTCCGCGCATGCCGGCAGTGCATGGCGTCGCTCTTCACCGACCGGGCCATCTCATATCGTGAGCATCACGAGTTCGACCACATGAAGGTCGGCCTGTCCGTGGGCGTGCAACGCATGGTGCGCTCCGACAAGGGTGCCGCCGGCGTGATGTTCTCCATTGGCATCGAGACCGGGTTTCCCGGCGCGATCACCATCAGCGCCAACTGGGGGCTGGGCGAATCGGTGGTGTCGGGGCTCGTGGACCCCGACGAGTACATGGTGGCCAAGGCCCGGCTCGACGACCACGACGTGATGCCCATCATCCAGCGCCGTCGCGGGCGGAAGCTTCGCAAGATCGTGTACGCCACTGGAGCGGGCCGCGCCGTTCGCACGGTGCACGCAACGAAAAGGGAGCAGGCGGCGTTCGCGCTCGACGACGCGGACGTGGTGCAGCTCGCACGCTGGGGTGCCGCGATCGAGAAGCACTACGGCCGGCCAATGGACATCGAGTGGGCGCGCGACGGCACGACGGGCGAGCTGTTCATCGTCCAGGCGCGGCCCGAAACCGTGCAGTCGCGCACCACCGACAGCGCGTTTCGCACGTACAAGCTGCGCGGCAAGGGCAGGCGGCTCGTCTCGGGCACCGCCGTGGGGCAGGCGATCGTCACGGGCACGGTGTGCGAGCGCAACAAGCCGGGTTCCGCGGCCACGTTCCCCGAGGGCGGCATCCTCGTCACGGGAATGACCGACCCCGACTGGGTGCCCGTGATGCAGCGCGCGGCGGCGATCGTCACCGACCACGGCGGCCGCACGTCGCACGCGGCAATCGTGAGCCGCGAGTTGGCGCTGCCGGCCATCGTCGGCGCGGGCGACGCCACGAAGGTGCTGCGGGACGGCGCCGTGGTGACGGTGTCGTGCGCCGAGGGCGACGTGGGCTACGTGTACGAGGGCGAGGTCCCGTTCGACACGCGCGAGGTCTCCATCCGCGACCTCCCCGCCACGCGCACGAAGGTGATGCTGAACGTGGGCGACCCGGCCACGGCGCTCCGCTGGTGGCGGCTCCCCGCCGACGGCGTGGGGCTCGCGCGGATGGAGTTCATCATCGGCAACATCATCAAGGCCCACCCGTTGGCGCTGCTCAACCCGAAACGCGTGCGCGAGAAGCAGGCCCGCGCGCAGATCGCCGAGCTCACCGCGGGGTATCCCGACGGCCCGTCGTTCTTCATCGACACCCTCGCCCACGGCGTGGCCCGCATCGCCGCCGTGCACCATCCGAACCCCGTCATCGTGCGGATGAGCGACTTCAAGACCAACGAGTACGCCGACCTCGTGGGCGGCCGCTCCTTCGAACCCGTCGAGGCAAACCCGATGCTGGGCTGGCGCGGCGCAAGCCGGTACTACAGCGACGCGTACCGCGACGGGTTCGCGCTCGAGTGCCGCGCCATCCACAAGGCGCGCGAGGAACTTGGATTCCGCAACGTGGTGGTGATGATCCCGTTTTGCCGCACCCTCAACGAGGGCGACCTGGTGCTCGCCGAGATGGCGAAGAACGGCCTCGAACGCGGCAAGGACGCGCTCGAGGTGTACGTGATGTGCGAGATCCCGTCGAACGTGATCCTGGCGTCGGAGTTCGCCGACCGGTTCGACGGCTTTTCCATCGGCAGCAACGACCTCACCCAGCTCACGCTCGGCGTGGACCGCGACTCGGAGCGCCTGTCGTCCATCTTCAGCGAGCGCGATCCCGCGGTGACCCGGCTCATCTCGCAGGTGATCGAGGCCGCGCACCGCAAGGGCCGGCCCGTGGGCCTCTGCGGCCAGGGCCCGAGCGACAGCCTCGAGTTCGCGGAGTTCCTCGTGCACGCGGGCATCGACTCGATGTCGGTGACCCCGGACAGCTTCATCCAGGTGAAGAAACAGGTGGCGCTGGCGGAGCAGAAGCGCTGATGGAACCCGGCGCGGTGCGCGCAGGTACGTTGGGCATGGCGTCGCGCCTGCACAAACCGCTCCGGCTGCCCCTCGCAACGGGCCTGCTCCTGGCCGCCGCGGCCGGCATGGCGAGTGTGGCGGGCGCACAGTCGAGCGGCGCAGTGGCCCTCGAGCAATCGCTCGTCGGCTTCACCTCCACGGCGCGCGTGCTCGTCATCGCCGCGCACCCGGACGACGAGGACACGCAGGCCATCGCCTGGCTCGCCCGCGGCAAGCACGTCGAGACGGCGTACCTCTCGCTCACCCGCGGCGACGGCGGGCAGAACCTCATCGGCCCCGAGCTCGGCGACGCCCTCGGTGCCATCCGCACGGAGGAGCTGCTCGCGGCACGCCGGATTGACGGGGGCCGCCAGTACTTCACGCGCGCCTACGACTTCGGCTTCTCCAAGAACGCCGAGGAGACGGAGAAGCACTGGCCGCGCGACTCGATCCTCGGCGACGTCGTGACGGTGATCCGCGCGTTCCGCCCGCAGGTCATCTACTCGGTGTGGAGCGGCACGCGCGCCGACGGCCACGGCCATCACGAGTACGCCGGCCAGGTGGCGCGGGCCGCATACGACGCTGCGGGCGACACCGTCCGGTTCCCCACGGCCCGGTTTGGCCCGGCGTGGGTGCCGCTCAAGTTCTACCGCCGCGGCTCCGACATCCGGTTCCCGGTGAACGACTACGACCCGATCCTCGGCAAGACGTTCGCCGAGATCGCCGCCGACAGCCGCTCGCAGCACCGGTCGCAGGGGTTCGCGGGCATCGCGCTGCGGAGCATCGTGCCCGGCGCGGGCGGCGGTGGGCGGGGCGGCTTCGGCGGCGCAGTGAGCCGCGAGGCGTCGCGGGTGAACGACGACGCGCCGGCCGCGGCCGAGCGCTCGATCTTCGACGGCGTGGACACCAGCTTCGCGCGGCTCGTGGCGGCCGCGCCGGCGTTCGTGCGGAGTGAACTTGCCGCGGTTGGCGCGCGCGCCGATTCGGCGAACGCGATCCTCGACTACGCGAAGCCGTGGGACGTGCTGCCGCTCGTGGCGCGGATGACGGGTGCGCTGCGCGGCGTGCGCACCGCGGTGCCGTCGTGCCGGAGCCGCGAGCGTGCCGCGCGGGCCGCCGCCGCGGCGGCCGGAGCCTCCGGCTCGGCTGGCGCAGCGGGCGCAGCGGGCGCGCCCGGCGTCGGGATCGGACGCCGCGCGTGCACCCAGGCCGAGGACGACCTCGACGCCGCGCTCGACCTGCTCGGCCGCCGTGCGCAGCAAGCCGTGCTCGCGGCCGGCGAGCTCGAGATCGACCCCATTGCGCCGCGCGAGCTGCTCGCCTTCGGCGACTCGCTGCCCGTGACGATCGCCGTGGTGAACCACGGCCGCGCTCCCGTCACCGTGAGCGACGTGCGAATCACCGGGGGCCCGCGCGACGGGTTCCGCGACATCGTGCTCCCGCCCGACAGCGGCGTGGCCGTCCGGCAGATGGTGATCGGCTATCCCGACCTGCGCCCCTGGTGGCTTGGCGCGCACCCGGAAGGCATGCTCACCGCGAAGCGCTCGCCGGTGGACGGCGTGGCGCGCGTCTCGGCGCAGACCGCGGACCTCGTGCCCGGCGTGGCCGTGAGCGAGGAAATGCGCCGGATGAGCGACGTGTGGGTCACGTTCGAAATCGCGGGCCAGACGCTCCCCATCAACGCCGGTCCGCTCGTGTATCGCGCCGCGGACCCGCTGCTCGGCGTGCAGGATCATCCGCTCGGCGGCGTGCCGCCGGTGACGCTCAATTTCGACGGCATCCTCGAGTACGTGCCGGCGATGAAGCCCATCGACCGGTACATGCGCCTCGCCATCCAGTCGTTCGCCGACTCGGACCGGACGTTCTCGCTCAAGGTGTTCGGCCCGCAGGGGCTGAAGATCGACTCCGTGCCGCCGTCCATCACGCTGAAGCCCGGCGAGCGGCGCGAGATGTTCATCCGGCTGCGCGGGTCGCTGAAGCCGGGGCGGTACGAGTTCGGCGCCGTGGGCGAGTACGCCGACGGCTCGCGCTTCGGCGAGGGATTCTGGTCCATCAACTACCCGCACATCCGGCCCATCCACATCTACCGCTCGTCGGCGCTGTACATCCAGGCGGTGGACGTGGAGGTGCCGCAGCGGCTCAGCGTGGCGTACGTGGCCGGCGTGGGCGACGCGAGCCCGGGCTACCTGCGGCAGCTCGGCGTGCCGGTGACGGTGATCCAGCCGCAGGAAATCGCACAGTGGGACCTCTCGCGGTTCAGCACGGTGGTGATCGGCACGCGGGCGTTCGACGCGAGCCCCTCGCTGGTGGCGTTCGCGCCGCGGCTGATGGATTTCGCCCGCGACGGCGGCACCCTCGTGGTGCAGTACGGCCAGACGATGGCGCAGGTGCCGGCGGCGTTCCCGTATCCGCTCGCGTGGTCGCAGCCCGCCGAGCGTGTGACGGTGGAGGACTCGCCGGTCACCGTGCTCGACCCGGCGGCAAAGGTGCTGACGTTCCCGAACCGGATCGACAAGGGCGACTGGGACGACTGGGTGCAGGAGCGCGCGCTCTACATGCCCAGCACGATCGACCGCCGGTACCAGGCGCCCCTCGAGATGCACGATCCGGGCGAAAAGGAGAACCGCGGTGCGATCCTCGTGGCGCCGGTGGGCAAGGGGACCTACGTGTTCACGTCGCTGTCGCTGTTCCGGCAGCTGCCGGGCGGCGTGACGGGCAGCGCGCGGCTCTGGCTCAACCTGCTTTCGGCAGGGATGGCGCCGACGACCCGTCCCACGCCGTAACTTCCAGTCTGCCCTGATCCGGGTCGGGTCCGCCCGGATCCGCGTCCCCGCCGTAACACCCTGAGGCTGCTCGCATGTCCGGTTGGTTCAAGCGCATCCTGCCGAGGGTCCTCGCCGCCGAGCTCGTGGCGTGGGCGCTGCTGGCGCTGCTCCAGTACCGCTACAACTGATGCACTGGGTCAACTGGGCCGTGGTCGTCGGATACCTCGGCTACGTGGTGGTGGACAGCATCAGGCGCGCGCGCGGGCTCAAGACCATCGAGGGGTACTTCCTCGCCAACCGGAACCTGCCGTGGTGGGCCGTGGGACTCACCGTGATGGCCACGCAGCTCTCGGCCATCACGATGATCGGCACCACGGGGCAGGGCGCGGTGGACGGGATGCGGTTCGTCCAGTTCTACTTCGGCCTGCCGGTGGCGATGGTGATCCTCGGCGTGACCATCGTGCCGTTCCTGCACAAGGCCAACGTCTTCACGGCGTACGAGTTCCTGGAGCGGCGGTTCGGGCCGCGCACGCGGTCGCTCACGGCGTTCCTGTTCCTGTGTTCGCGCGGCCTCTCGTGCGGCACGATCATCGCGGCGCCCGCCGTGGTGTTCAGTGCGATCTTCGGCTGGCCGATGCTGCTCTCCGTGGCCGTGATCGGGCTGCCCACCGTGCTGTACGTGGTGATCGGCGGTGTGCAGGCCGTCACCTGGGCCGACGTGAAGCAGATGTTCGTGATCGTCACGGCGCTGGTGGCGGTGGTGATCACGCTGCTGGTGAAGATCCCCGTGAATCCCGACGCGGCGCTCTCCATTGCGGGCGCGGCGGGCCGGCTGCGCGTGTTCGATTTCTCGTTCACGCTCAACGAGCAGTACACGTTCTGGAGTGGGATCATCGGCGGGACGTTCCTGATGCTCTCGTACTTCGGCACGGACCAGAGCCAGGTGCAGCGCTACCTCACCGCCCGGTCGGTGGACGAGGCGCGCAGCTCGCACCTGATGAGCGCGTTCTGGAAGATCCCGCTGCAGGGGCTCATCCTGCTGGTGGGCGTGCTGGTGTTCGTGTACTACCTGTTCGTGACGCCGCCGCTCTACTGGAACCCCGCGGCCGACCGCGCGGTGGCCGCCGCCGACCAGCCGGCGTACATCCAGCTCGAGCGCGAGGCCCAGGCGGCGTGGAACCTGCGGTACGAGCTGGCGAGCGAGATTGCCCGCACGCCGCCCGAGCGCCGCGCCGTGCCCCGCCAGCAGTTCCGTGCGGCCGATTCGGCGTACACGGCGATCCGGCAGCAGGCCCTCGCGAAGGCGGAGCAGGTGACCGGCGGGCCGGCCCGCGACGTGAACTACATCATCCCGCAGTTCGTGCTCACCCAGCTGCCGCTCGGGCTCGGCGGGCTGTTCATCGCGGCGGTGATTGCGGCGGCGATGAGTGCCGTGGCGGGGGAGCTGTCAGCGCTGTCCACGTGCACCGTGATCGACTTCTATAGAAGGTGGGTGCGGCCCGAGGCGAGCGACGCCCACTTCCTGAAGGTGTCGCGCGTGGCCACGGCGTTCTGGGGCCTGGCCGCCTGCGGTGTGGCGGTGTTCGCGGCGTCGCTCGGCTCGCTCATCGAGGTGGTGAACCGGTTCGGCTCGTTCTTTTACGGGTCCATCCTCGGCGTGTTCCTCCTCGCGATGCTGAAGCGCGTCAACGCCGCGGGCGCCTTCGTGGGGCTCGTGGCCGGGATGCTGGCGGTGGGCGCCGTCAGTTTCGGCGCGCCGCAGGTGGCGTTCCTGTGGTACAACGTCATCGGCGCCGTCACCGTCGTGGTGGTCGGCCTCGTCGTGAGCGAGTTCGCGCGCGGCGTCGAATCCGTGCGTCCCTGACCGGCCCCGCCTGACCGCACGCCCCACCCCGCGGACCCCCCAACCGCAAACCTTATGATGGAACTCCTGACGCAACCCGAAGCGTGGCTCGCCTTCGCCACGCTCACGGTGCTCGAGCTCGTGCTCGGCATCGACAACATCATCTTCATCGCCATCCTCGTGGACAAGCTGCCGGCCGAGCGGCAGGAGTTCACCCGGCGGCTCGGGCTCGGCCTGGCGATGGGGATTCGCATCGCGCTGCTGTTCCTCA
Organism: Gemmatimonadota bacterium; assembly: GCA_034716715.1. Lineage (GTDB taxonomy): Bacteria > Gemmatimonadota > Gemmatimonadetes > Gemmatimonadales > Gemmatimonadaceae > Fen-1231. The sequence continues at coordinate 12,560 of JAYEKC010000045.1, forward strand.
TCACGTGGATCGTGGGGCTCACGGCGCCGGTGTTCACGGTGTTCGGGAACGAGATCTCCGGCCGCGACCTCATCCTCATCGGCGGCGGGCTGTTTCTGCTCTTCAAGAGCACGAAGGAGGTGGACCAGCTCCTCGAGGGCCAGCCCGGTCACGCGTCCTCGAAGGTGAAGGCCACGTTCGGCGCCGTGCTCACGCAGATCGCCCTCATCGACGTCGTGTTCTCGTTCGACTCCATCATCACGGCCGTCGGGATGGCGCAGCACATCGAGGTGATGATCGCCGCCGTCGTCGTGTCGGTGGGCCTGATGATGGTGTTCGCGGGCCCGATCGGACGGTTCGTCTCCGCGCACCCGACCATCAAGATGCTCGCGCTGGCGTTCCTGTTCGTCATCGGCGTGCTGCTCATCGCCGACGGGTTCGACCACCACGTGCCCAAGGGGTACATCTACTTCGCCATGGCCTTCTCCGTGGGCGTCGAGATGCTCAACATCCGTGTGCGCAAGCGCACGATGCCCGACGTGGCGCCGGTGGAGCTGCACGAGCGGTTCACGCCCCCTGCCGGCACGCCAACACCCCCCGCCACCGGAGCCGGGACTTCATGACCACGGCGTTCGATTCCGCGCGTCGGGCCGAGCTCGTCGGCCGCTTCAACCGGCTCACCGCGCAAACGACCCCCCGCTGGGGACGCTTCACCGCGGTCCAGATGGCGGCGCACCTCACCGAGGCGCTCCGGATGGCCATCGGCGAGCTCGCGGTGGCGCCCAAGGGGCCGAAGGTGCTGGCCACGCCCCTCGTCCGATGGCTGGTGCTCCACGTGTTCCCGTTCCCGAAGGGCGCGCCCACGGCGCCGGAACTCATTCGGCGCGGGGCGAGCGACGTCGTGCGCGTGGAGGAGGAGCAGGCTGCGTTCGCGCAGCTCCTCGACCGGTTCGCCGCGAAGCGCGGCACGGCCTGGCCGCGGCATCCGGCGTTCGGCCAGCTGACGGAGCGGGACTGGGGCGTGCTCGTCTACAAGCACACGGACCATCACCTGCGGCAGTTCGGGCTCTAGGCTCAGCGCGCAGAGACCTTGGCCAGCCCCTCGATCAGCTTGCTCGTGTAGTCGTAGTTCCGGTAGCTGAGCATGGCGTACCCGTCGCGGGTGTGAATCACCACGAACGGCGGCGAGTGCATTTCCACGTACAACGACCCCTCGCCGATGCCGCGCACGCGGAATCGCCCGCGCAGGGTGGAGCCGAGGGCGAAGCCGCTGGTGCGTGCCTCGATTGCGGGCGCCGAGTCCGTGACCACCACCTCGGTGATGTCCTTGACCGGGATCACGGTCCGGTAGAAGGCGCTCGAGATGGCGACCCGATCGCGGGTGATGTCCACGTGCGCGGGCTGCACCTGCAGCCAGAACAGCACGCCCAGCGCGGCGAACAGGATCGCCATCACCGCCACCGCCCACGGGAACGACGACTCGTCGCCGGTCGCCACGGACGCGCGCTCCACGCCGGCGGCGTCCGCAATCGCCGCGAGCAGCCCCGGCGCGTCGTTGGTCCCGATGGCCACGCGCGCACCGCCCTCCAGCCGGAGATCCACCGCCGTGCTGCGGTCCACCGAGTACAGCCAGCCGCCGTCGATGATGCGAATGCCGGACCCCACCCACCAGGGGAACTTCGTGACTGCGGCCGAGCGGATCGCCGCGAGCGCCACCGTGCGCCGGATGAGGCCGAGGCCAAACCGCACGCGGACGTGCGTGTCGTCCACCGCCACCGTGAGCGTTCCCATCAGCGCCACCATCACCACCGCGACGGCCGCCATCACGTACGCGGCGACGGCGCTGCGGCCGACGAGCGCGAGGAATGCGCCTGTCGTGGCGAGGCCAACCGACGCGACGATGATGGTCCAGCCCAACTGGGTATGACGGTACCGCTCACCCGCCACTCGTGCCTCCTCCGGTGCGAGTCACCCGCCGGCGTTCAGCGTATCCTCGCGCACCGCCGCGGGCAAGCGATTCTCGGGCACCCGGCGTAGAATCAAGCCACTCCCAACCGCCTCGCCCATGCGCTTCCCTCGCCACGTGGTCCCGTTCGTCGCACTGCCGCTCGCCGCGCTCCTCGTCGCCCTGAGGCCGTCCACCTCCACGGCCCAGCCCCGCACGGCGTTCCCCGAGAAGCGCGGGCTGCAGCTCTCCGACTTTCCGCGCCTCGTGAAGCTCGCCGACAACGTCTACGGCTACGAGGAAATCCGGAATCCCGGCATGACCACCGTGTCGATGGTCGTCATCGGGCGGAACGGCGTGCTCGTCGCCGACGGGCAGGGTAGCCCCGAGGCCACGCAGAAGATGGTGGACCGGATCCGCACGCTTACGCCACTGCCCATCAAGTGGTACGTGGTGGGCTCCGACCACGGCGATCACACCGGCGGCAACCAGGTGCTGCCGAAAGACGTGACGTACATCGTCCATCCCACATCGCGCGCACAGCTCGTGCGCGACTCGGCTGCGGCGGCGGCACCGTCGAGGGGTGCGGGCGGTAGTCGCGGGGGCACGCCGCGCGTGGTGGTGGTGCCGCCCACGGCCATGACCGGCACGCAGCAGGACATCGACCTCGGCGGCACCACGGCGCGCGTGCTGTTCCTTGGCCGCGCGCACACCGGTGGCGACCTCTCCGTGTACCTCCCGCGCGAGAAGATCCTCTTCATGAGCGAGGCCTACCTCAACCGCGTCTTCCCCGCGATGCGCTCGGCGTACCCGAGCGAGTGGGTGGCCACGGTGGACAGGGCGCTGGCGATGGACGTCACGCGATACGTGCCCGGCCACGGGTTCATCGAGGAGCCGGTGGCGTCGCGCGAGGAACTGGTCACGTACCGCAAGGCCCTGGTGGACGTGATCGCCGAGGTGAAGCGCCTGCACGCCGTGGGCCTCGCGGCCGACGACGCCGCCAAGCAGGCGAACTGGGGCGAGTACAAGGACTGGATGCTCGCCGACCAGCAGGCGCCGGTGGCCATCCGGAAGGTGTACGAGGAAATCGAGGGCAAGCTTCCGCCTCCGTGACGTGGGCGTGGCGCGAGCGCGCGGGACGCGCGACGCGAACGTCGCGCGCCCCGCGCCAGCTCACTTCGAGAGCCTGAACGCGACGGGAAACTCGACGAGCTGACGCACCGCGTGCCCGCCCACGCGTGCGGGCCGGAACCGCATACGCGGCAGCGCGTCGCGCACGGCCATCTCGAACATCCCGTTCGTCGCGGTGATCGTCTCGACGGTCGCCGGTTCCACGCGGCCGAGCGTGTCCACGACGAACCGCACGCGCGCGGTGCCCTCGACGCCGGCGGACCGCAACGCCGACGGATATCGCGGCATAGGCGAGCCACCCTCGATCGCCACTTCCTGCTCGACCTCGGCGGCGAGGTATGCCGTGCCGGGCGCGTGCGACCGTGGCACCGTGGGTGGGGCGAGCAGGAATGGTCCGGGCGCGAACGAGCCGGCTGGTACCGGCGGTGGGCCGATCGGCGACGTCGTAATCGGCGGCAGGGAAGTCGGCACCGCGGAGAACCTGAGGTTCACCGGCGGAATCTGGTCCACCGGCGGTGCGGGGGACGCCGGCGGCCGCGGCCGAGTTGGTGGTGCCGGCGACGGTGAAGTCGGAACGTAGATGGGCACCTCGACGGGCGTCGCATGGACTCGCGGCGCCACCGAGGTACCCAGCGCCACGCCGGCGATGAGCGCGCCGTGGAACGCGACGCTGGCGGCCACCTGCGGCGCAGAGCGCTGCCGTGCGGGCCGCGATGCGAGAAGCTGCGTGAACATAGACGCCTCCCGGGAAGGTTCTCCTTTACCGTACGCCGGCCCGATGTCGGGGTCCTGACGGCCGGATTACGGATCCGTGACGGCGGCGTGAGGAGTGGATGCGTGCGTGCGCCGCGTCACACGGAGCAGGCCTTTCGCGCCGGTCGCGGCGAGGCCAAGCTTCCGGGCGCCTCTTCACCCACCGCACGCTGCCCCGGAGCCCGCAATGAGAATCACGCGCCACCTCACCACCGCCGTCATCCTGCTTGCCGCCACGTCGCTCCTCGCCGCGCCGGCCCGCGCGCAGGACAAGAAGGCGCCCGACCTCACGGGCCGGTGGCAGTTCACCGTGCAGAGCGAGGTGGGGACGGGAACACCGATGGTGACGTTCAAGCAGAAGGGCGACACGCTCACGGGCCGCTACTCGTCGCAGGCGCTGGGCGAGCGCGACTTCACGGGCACGTTCAAGGACGGCAAGATCGAGTTCAGTTTCGGCGCCGAGTCGGGCGGCCAGGCGTTCACGATGAGCTTCAGCGGCAAGCTCGAAGGCGACGACGCGATGAGCGGCTCGATCGACTTCAGCGGGTTTGCCACCGGCACGTTCACCGGCAAGCGCGTGAAGCAGAACGGCGACTAGCACGGTCGCGGCCCACGTGGGCGAACGCTGTCTCGGCGGGTGTTGTACACATCAAACAAGAGCAACGGATGACTCAGTCGCCGGCCCGCGCGGGTGGACTATCCCGTAGTTCTTGCCTGATTCTCCCCCGCGATAGCGCCGAGACGCGTGCCCAGGCGAGCGGGGTTCGCGGCCCCGTGGGCGAACGGGCGTCTCGGCGGGTGTTGTACACATCAAACAAGAGCAACGGATGACTCAGTCGCCGGCCCGCGCGGGTGAACCATCCGGTGTTCTTGTCTGATCCCCCCCCGCGATAGCGCAGCGAGCGGAATCGCAGTCAGCCGCCGCGCGTGAGCACCACGGCGGCGCACACGAGCACGATGCCGCTCAACCCCGCGATGCGCGCCAGCCAGCTCGCCTGGCGCCGGAGCCGCGCCGCGGCGGGCGACCCCGGCGCCACGGCGCCCGCGCGCGGACCAATCACGAAGTCGTGGTACCCTTCCACGCCAAGCATCAACGCGGTGAACGCGAGCTTGGTGGCGAGCGCCATTCCGGTCCGCGTGGCCCAGAACGCCGATGAATCCCACACGCCGTGCCAGTGCAGCCAGCCTCGGTAGTGCAGGTTGATGACGCCGGTCACCACCGCGACGGCGACGGTGATCCACCCCACGGTGCGGAACCGGCGGCCGAGCTGGTCGAAGAGGCGCTGGCGCAGCGGCGCGGGCTCGACGCTGCGGAGCACCGGTGCGCCGACGACGGCGAGGAACAGCATCCCGCCGAGCCAGAGCATCGCGGCGAGGACGTGCACCGAGACGTTGACGTAGTACGAAAGTGGCATCGGGTATTGGGTCGCGTGCGCGGTGCAATATGGAGGCTGACCGGGCCGGGCCGGCACTGGCGCGAATCCTGCCCGCGGGCCGTATCTTGCGTGGCGGCAACGACCCCGATGTCCGACCTCCGGGCGCAACTTCAGGCGCTTCTCGGCGACACCTACGTCATCGAGCGTGAACTCGGTGGCGGGGGCATGTCCCGTGTCTTCGTTGCCCTCGAGAAGTCACTCGGCCGGCGGGTGGCCGTGAAGGTGCTGCCCGAGGAGCTCGTCGGCGGTGCCGGGCTGGCCCGGTTCCGGCGCGAGATCGAGGTGGCTGCCAGGCTCCAGCACCCGAACATCGTACCCGTGCTCGCCACCGGGAACCTGGACGGCATCCCGTACTACACGATGCCGTTCTGTCGAAGGAGAGTCCCTGCAGGCCGCGCTTGCACGGGGTCCCCTGCCCATTGCCGACGTCATCGCGTACCTGCGCGACGTGGCGCGCGGCCTGGACTACGCGCACCAGCGCGGCGTGGTGCATCGCGACATCAAGCCGGGGAACGTGCTGCTCGCCGGCGGCATTGCGGTCATCACGGACTTCGGAGTTGCCAAGGCGATCGTCGATGCGGGCGGCGACCGCGTGACCGCGACGGGAATGGTCCTGGGGACGCCGGCGTACATGGCACCGGAGCAGGGCGCGGCCGACCGGGTGGAGGGCAGCGCCGACCTGTACGCCCTTGGCGCGATGGCGTATGAAATGATCGCCGGCCATCCGCCGTTCGCGGGACGGAGCGCGCAAGCGACCCTCGCCGCCCACGCCACGGAAGCGCCCGTGCCGGTTGACCGGATGCGGCCGGCCACGCCGCTCGCGCTCGCCGCGCTCGTGATGCAGTGCCTGGAAAAACGGCCGGCGGACAGGCCGCGCGACGCGGCGGAGGTGCTCCGCGCGCTCGACGGCATCGCGACCTCGGGGGCGACCAGTGCCGCACCGCGCGCCGGGTGGCGCCGGGCGTTGCGCCGGCGGTGGGTTGCCGCGGCGGCGCTGCTGGCGGTTGCCGCCGTGGCCGCGGTGGCGACGTGGCGCGTCCTGGCCAACTCGGGGGCGGACATCCGCACCATCGCCGTGCTGCCGTTCGAGAACGCCAGTGGCGATTCCGGGTTCAACTACCTCGAGGACGGGCTCGGCGACCAGGTGCGCGATGCGCTCAACCGGATCGGCGACCTGAAGGTGAAGGCGCGCAGCTCGTCGCAACGCATGCGACGGCGCGACGCCCGGGAGATCGGGGCAGCGCTCGGCGTTGGTGCCGTGGTCCAGGGCACGGTGAGTCCCGTCGGGTCGCGACTCCACGTCACGGCCGAACTCGTGCGCACGGCGGACGACGACGCGCTGTGGAGCGCGTCGTACGATGGCACGCTCGACGCACTCGCGCGCATCCAGGATTCGATCGTGCTGGCGGTGGCCGGCCGGTTGCACCTGGGGGAGAAGCAGGTCGCGTCGCGCGGCACGGCCAACGCCGCGGCCTACGACGAGTTCCTCCGCGGCCAGTATGCCGGCGACCACATCCAGTGGCCGGTGGCCATCGAGCATTTTCGCGCGGCGATCGCGCTCGACCCGGCGTTCGCCCGGGCGTACGGTGCCCTGGCGGTGGCGTATTCCAACCTGCCGACGCTCGGCCAGGCGGGTGCGGATTCGATGAACGTCCTGGCGCGGGCGGCGGCGCGCCGGGCGCTCGCGCTCGACTCGACGGTGACCGACGCCTATCTCGCCGAATCCAACGCCGAAGCCACCGAGGTGCGGGTGGCCGAGTCGCTCGCGCCGCTGGAGCACGTCCTGCGGTTCGATTCGACGAACGTGGCGCTCCTCGCGGCCGAGGGCATCGGACTCGCGCAGGTCGGCCGCGTGGACGAGGGCGTGCGTCTCCTTCGCCGCGCGTACGCGCGCGATCCGCTGTCGAGCAGCGTCAACGGCGTGTTCGGCTACACGCTGTATGCGGCCGGCCAGTTCGACTCGGCGGTCGCGTACCTCCGTCGTGGCATTGCGGTGGACCCGACGAACGCGCTCCTGCGGCAGGCGATGGGGTTTGCGTTCGCGTTCCAGGGCGCACGCGACAGCAGCCTCGCGGCGTTCCGCGAGGCGTTCCGCCTTGGCTCCGACGCGTTCAACGGCCGGGCCAACCTGGTGTTCGGCAACGCGGTGGCCGGCAGGATGGACGATGCGCGGCGCGAGCGCGCCCTGATGGCAAGGGACGCTCCCGGCAACTCACCGTTCCTGCGACGGGCCGTCGCGCAGCTCGCCCTCGGCGAGTGGGACGCCGCCGCGGTGTCGCTCGATTCGGCGGTAACACGGCGCGAAGCGTTGTTCTCGATCTACTCATTGGCGTGCGACCCGGTGCTCGGGCCGCTCCGCGGCAACGCGCGCTTCAGGGCGATCGTGGAGCGGAGGGGAGGCCGAGTGTGTGCGTCAACGCCGCCGTGGCCCATCGCGACGCCGCGCGCGCGATCATAACGCCCCGACCGTCCTCAGGCGCCCGGCGGGTCGAGCCAGTGGTCGAAGTACATCCACGCCGTGCGCGCGTAGCGGAACCCGGCGGGCAGCACCGGCAGGTACAGGGCGAACCCGCCGAAGAACGCCCACTCCCAGTCCAGCGACCCGAACACCGCGCGCAACGCGAACGCGAACGCCGTGACGCCCGCGAGCGCGAGCACGTACGCGATGACGAGCGAGCCGAGGAAGTAGCCCGGCTCGCGCTGGAACACGTACCGGCACTCGGGGCACTGCGGGTTCATCGTGATGGCGCCGCGAAAGATGCGGCCGCGCCGGCAGAGCGGGCAGCGGAGCTTCAGCAGGCCGACCACCCACCATCGCCGCGGCGGGGGATCAGCGCCTGGGAGACCGGGGTCCGGTGAGCCCGGCGCCGTCACGCGACCCGCAAGCCCGGCACGGTCAGGCACTCCCCTTCGTCGCGAGCCGGTTGATGTCGTCGTTCTCGAGGATGCGCGTGTCGCCGGCGAGGCCCGCGCCCGCGGCGATCATCGCCCGGCCGACGTTCTCCGCCGTGGTCATGTGCCGGCCGAAGAACACGCGGAGCACGGGAAAGAGCGGGCCCATCACCGTGTAGAACGCCTGGTACCAGCCGGTCTTGGATCGCACGCCCTTCCGCGGCTGGATGTAGCCGGCACGGAACATGTACGCCGAGATCGGCATCGCCAGCAGGCGGTTCTCGGTGCGGCCCTTCACGCGCGCCCACATCGAGCGGCCCTGCTCCGTGGAGTCCGTGCCCTCGCCCGACACGTAGCAGAACACCTTGCCGGGGTTCGCGGCCGCGAACGCCTCGGCCGCCGCGACGGTCCGCCCGAACGTGATGGCCGTGTACGTCGGGTCGTCGAGGCCAACGGCCGAGACGCCTGCGCAGAAGAAGCACGCGTCGAAGCCCCTGAACGCATCGCCGATGTCCTGGTAGCCGGCGAGGTTGGCGCGGACGAGGTCGCGAAGTTTGGGATGCGTGAGCCCCGAGGGCTTGCGGCCCAGCGCCACGACTTCCGTGACGCGCGGGTCGTCGAGGCATTCGCGGAGCACGCTGCCGCCCACCATCCCGGTGGCGCCCGTGAGGAGGATGCGCATTCCATTAGTATGGTGGGTGCCGCGCACGCGGCCAACCGGATGGATTCCCGATGACGACTGCGTTCGGCGGCCGCGCCACGGGCGCCCGCCTGGAGCGGATGAAAGCCTCGCCCCGCTGGGTGGATGGCGCCTTCCGCAACGTGCACCCGCTGATTCCCGGCCTTCGCGCGCCCGTGCGCATGCCGACGATCACCGAGTTCCTGATGGGCGGCACGCGGCGCGTGCCGCCGGGGCCGCTGCCCATGGGCGACCCGCGCGAGGCGTGGCGGCGCGCGCCGGAGTCGGGGATGCGCGTCACGTGGATCGGGCACTCCACGCTGCTCATCGAGATCGGCGGCGTGCGCGTGCTGACCGATCCCGTGTGGGGGCCGCGTGCGTCGCCGTTCCGCGTGGCGGGGCCGCGGCGGTTCCAGGATCCCGTCGTGGACCTGGACGAGCTTCCGCCGGTGGACGTGATCGTGCTCTCGCACGACCACTACGACCACCTCGATTATCCCACGTTCCGGCGCATCGCGAAGTGGAGCACACCCATCGTCACGTCGCTTGGCGTGGGCGCGCACCTCGAGGCGTGGGGCGTGCACCGCTCGCGCATCACCGAGCTCGACTGGTGGGAGGTGGCGAAGCCGCCGGGCGTGGACGTGGCAATCACCGCCACGCCGTCGCAGCACTTCAGCGGCCGCACCATCCGCACGCGCAACGCCACGCTGTGGTCGAGCTTCGTGATCCGCGGGGCGGGGCACACGGCGTTCTTCGGCGCCGACACCGGCCTCAGCACGCTCTACCGCGACATCGCCGCGAAGTTCGGGCCGTTCGACGTCGCGATGCTCGAGGTGGGCGCGTACCACCCCGCGTGGGGCGACATCCACCTCGGGCCCGACAACGCCATCAAGGCGCTCGAGATGATCGGCAATCCGCCGTTCATTCCCATCCACTGGGGCACGTTCAACCTTGCGATGCACCCCTGGGACGCGCCGGTGGAGCGGCTCGCCGAGCTCGCACAGCAGGCGGGACTCACGATGATGGTGCCGCGCCCGGGCGACCCGGTGGAGCCCGCGGCGGGTGCGCGCGTGGAGCCGTGGTGGCGCGCGGTGGTGAAGCGGCGCGGCACGCACGCCGCACCGCCGGTCCCCGAACCGGTGCCGCCCGGGAGCTGGCCGCTCGACTAGCTGTGGGCTTTGGACACGGTGTTCACGGCGCGGGGTTCCGCTCCGACGCCGGCGGCTCCTCGTACAGCCCGAATTCGTTGCCCACCGGATCGGCGAACGCCGCGAACGCGCCCATCCCGGGGCCGATCTCCTTCCGCGGCGTCAGCACCTTGCCACCGGCCGCCACCACCGCGGCGAGCGTGTCCGTGATGCGGTCCACCATGATGTAGACGAACGTGCGCTCGTCGGGCGTCCGGTCGGCCTCCTTCACCCAGGTGCCGCTCACGCCGCCCGTGTCGTCGAACGCGAGGTTGCCGTCGCCACGCGGGCGCACCTTCCAATGGAAGATGGAGGAGTAGAACTCCGCGGCATCCTCCGCGCGGTTCGCCGGAATTTCGAGATAGCAGATCTTGCCGTGCGGCATCGGCGCCCTCGTTGGCGTTCAAATGTATGCCGCCGGGGACTCTGCGCTATCACGGGGGAGATCGGACAGGAGCAGCGGGTCGTTCAGGCGCCTGGGCGCACGCCTGTGGACCGCGGATTGGGGACGTAGATGCGCTGAAACCGCGGCTCGGGACCGTAGTGAAGCAGCAGGCCCACCTCCAGGCTCGTGGCGCGCAGGTAGTTGTACAGCTGGCGCCGGGCGATGGGTGGGAGCGCCGGTGCGGCCTTGATCTCCACGATCACCGTCTGGTCGACCACTAGGTCCAGGCGATGGAACCCCAGCTCCACGCCGTCGTACATCACGCGAACGGCGTACTCACGGGCCACGTCGTGTCGTGCCTTGCGCAGCTCGTGCTCGAGCGCCGACGCGTAAATGGACTCGAGGTAGCCGTGGCCGAGCGCGTTGTATGTGCGGTAGAACAGCCTGATGATGTCGCCAGTGATTGCGTTCACGATACACGAATACGTCCGGCGTTCCGCAATCGCCGTTACCCTCGTACTGCAGAAACATCGTTTCGTTCCTGCACGCGTCTCGGCGCTATCGCCGGGGAGATCAGACAAGAACGACGGATGGTTCAACTGCGCGGGCCGGCGCCGGAGTCATCCGTTGTTCTTGTTTGATGCGAACAACCACAGGCGAGACAGCGTTCGCCCGCGTGTGCCGCGAAACCCGGCTCGCCCCGGGCACGCGTCTCGGCGCTATCGCCGGGGAGATCAGACAAGAACGACGGATGGTTCAACTGCGCGGGCCGGCGCCGGAGTCATCCGTTGTTCTTGTTTGATGCGAACAACAACAGCCGAGACGCCCGTCGCCCACGTGGGCCGCGAACCCGGCTCGCCCCGGGCACGCGTCTCGGCGCTATCGCGGGGGAAATCAGGCAAGAACCACTGGATGGTTCAACTGCGCGGGCCGGCGCCGGAGTCATCCGCTGTTCTTGTTTGATGTGAACGACACCTGCCGAGACCGCGTTCGCCCACGTGGGCCGCGAACCCGCGCGGCTATTGGCCGGTGCCGGGCCCGGGCGGCGACGCTTTGGCCGCGGCCTTCGTCGCGCGCGCCGGAACGTCGAAGTACGTCCACGGGGTGAGCAGCGTGCGGAACCACTTGCCCAGCTTCCGGTGCGCGCGCACGATGCCGGACTTCTCGTCGCCACGCGCGAACGGCCAGAGCAGCAGCCACGCCAGCCCCGTCAGCACGAGGGCCGGCGGCCACAGCACCAGCGCCACGGGGATCAGCAGGATCACCAGCGGCGCCAGGAACATGCACGGACCGATGAGGACGACCATCAACCATAAGATCGCCCGTTCGCGGCGCCGGCGGCACCGGCGCCCGCAAATCTCTCTCTCCGATTAATGCCACATCACGGCAACCGGGTCGCGACGGGCGGGACCACACCGCAATGCGGTGCCCCCCGGCCCGGCGCCCGCCGCGCCCGGAAGTCCTACTGCTCCACGATGATCAGGAACTTCGTCGCCGCCCAAAACGCCTCCGGATCGCGGATCCGCAGGCTCGCGCCGCTCACGCGGCCGCGTCCATCGGGCTTCGTTTCCAGCGCCGCCAGGTCCTGCCGCGTGATGATCCGGTACGACTTCCTCGCGTCCGGCAGCGGGATCTCCTGCACCTGCAGCTTGTCGATCGCCGTGAACTGATTCCGGTCCAGGTCGCGCGCGGCCACCGGCGTGGCGCCAAGTCCGAGGAAGCCACCGACCTTCTCCATCACACGGTGGTCGAGCAGCGCCTTCTGCGTGCCCACCACGTAGTACACGGTGTTGCGCTCGGTGGTGAGCGAGTCGCGCTGTGACGTCAGGGTCGTGTTCTGGCTCGCCAGCTGCACGTTGTCGGCCTTGAGCTGCGTGTTCTGCGCCGTCAAGGCGTCCACCTGCTCCTGCAGCGCCGAGATCTGGGTGCGCTGGTTGTCCATGATCAGCTTGAACGACGCGATGGTCGAGTCGAACTCGGCGAGCCGCTTCGACTTCTCCGCGTCGCTGCCCGTGAGCTCGGCTACGCGCCGCCGGCTCGCCGCCAGGCGGTTCTCGGCGAGGTTCACGCGCTGCGTGACCTCACGCACCTGGTCGAGCAGCTGCGTGCGCCGCTCGGCCGGGCTGAGGTTGTCTTCCAGGTCCGACCCGCCCGTTGTGCGCCGGCCGGCCTTGAGATTGCGGACCGTGCTCACCTGCTTCGACAAGTCGGCAAGGAAGACGGACGTGGCCGTCACGTCCTTCAGCAGCGAGTCCTTCTGCGCCGCGATCGTCTGCATCTCGGCGAGCTGCTTCATCGTTTCGGCGCGCGAGCCTTCGCAGGCGGCGACCGTCACGACGGCGGCAAACAACAGGAACGTACGCATGGTTTCTCCGAATCAAGGTTTGCTGTTTTTTCAGTGCTCGTGTTCACACCGGCCAACCACCACTGGCCGGAAGATGAAGCCATCCCGCACGCTCCGGCCGCGGAGCGACACGCTCGATGCCAGTCGGATGTCGAGCGTGATCGTCGTTGTCTCGCCTTCGCGCACGTCCACCGCGTCGTCGAATTCGACGAGCAGGGCGTGGCGCCCGCGGCTCTCGAATTCCACCGGCGGGGTTGACGTCATTGAAAGCACCGTCCCGTCGACCAGCACGATGGACGATTGCGCCGGGTCGATCACCAGGCGAATCGCCTTGAAGTGTCCCGTATCGGCCGGCGTCGAGCCGAGGAAGGCCGTCACGCCGCCCTGGAGGTCGAGCAGGTTGAACGCACGGTTGGGTTCCGCGATCGTCACCCACTGTGCCGAATCCGACCGCTCTTCTCCGTGATCGTCGTCACCAAAGGAGTGGTGGTGGTCGAGGTCGGCGTCGACATCGGCCGAATCGCGCACGGGCGCCCGCCTCGCATCCACGCGCACCACGAACACGTTCACGGCCTTGATCGAATCAAGCGGAGCCGGCGCATCAGTCAAGCGCGCAACGAGCATGCCCTGGCCAGGCCCGGGCCCCGTCACCTTCTCGGTCGTGCATCCCGCCGCCATCGCGACGGCCATCGTCAGTCCCATCAGTACTGTCCGCATCGTTCACTCCTCCACAGAAACTGGATCGCACCCGCCATTGCCGG
>JAYEKC010000046.1:0-5496 GCA_034716715.1 Gemmatimonadota bacterium
CTGCGCGTCGTGCCCGGCGCCGGGCACGAGGATGTACAGAAGGTGATCGGGCTGGCGGCGCTCAGGGCGCAGCTGCGGAGCTTCACGAGCGCGAACACGCCGTAGCCGTGGCACCGGAGGCGCGGCGGTACGCCGCGTCTCCAGGCGCCTACGCGTGGATCACCCGCCCCATCGCGTCGAGCGTGGCCTCGGCGATCGCCTCCGAGAGCGTCGGGTGCGCGTGGATCGCGAGCTCGATCTCCTCCACCGTGTACTCGTTCTCCCGCGCCACCGCGAGCTCGTGGATCATCTCCGTGGCGTGCGCGCCCACGATGTGCGCGCCGAGGATCTCGCCGTACTTGGCGTCGCGGATGATCTTCACGAACCCTTCGGTCTCGCCCGACGTGCGCGCGCGGCCGTTCGCGCTGAAGGGGAACTTGCCGACCTTGTAGTCGATCTTCTTCTCCTTCACCTGCGCCTCGGTCATCCCGATGCTGGCGACCTCGGGGTGGCAGTAGGTGGCGTTGGGCACGTTGCCGTAGCTGAGCGGGTGGAACTTGTGGCCCGCGATCACCTCGGCCACGATCATGCCCTCGCGCTCGCCCTTGTGGGCGAGCATCGGCGGGCCGGCCACGTCGCCGATAGCGTAGATGCCCTTGGCGCTCGTCTCCATCCGTTCATTGATCCTAATGAAGCCGCGGTCGGTGGTCGCGACGCCGGCTTCCTTGAGCCCGATGTTCTCGACGTTTGGCGCGCGGCCCGTGGCCACGAGCACGACGTCGGCCTCGACCTCGTTCTTCGCGCCCTGGTGCTCGACCGTGAGCTTCGCGCCCGACTTGCCCACCTTCGCGCTCGTGAGCTTGGCGCCCGCCATCACGTCGATGCCGCGCTTCTTGAAGCTCCGCGCCACCTCGGCGCTCGCATCGGCGTCCTCGAGCGGCAGGATGGCCGGCATCGCCTCGATGAGCGTCACCTTCGAGCCGAACGCGTTGAACACGTCGGCGAACTCGCAGCCCACCGCCCCCGCCCCCACGATGGCGATGGACTTGGGCGCCTTGGCGAGCACGAGCGCCTCGTCGGACGAGATCACCGTGGTCTTGTTGAGCTCGAGGCCGGCCTGCGGCAGCCCCTTCACCCGTGAGCCGGTGGAGATCACCACGCCCTTCGTGGCCGTGTGCGTTTCGGTCTTGCCGCCGTCGAGCGTGACCTTCACCGCCTTGTTGGGCCCCATCGTGCCGGTGCCCTTGATCCACGTGACCTTGTTCTTCTTGAAGAGGAACTCGACGCCCTTGGAGTTCTTCGTGCTCACGTCGCGCGAGCGTTTCATCGCCACGCCGTAATCGGTCTTCACGTCGCCGACGTTCACGCCGAACTCGGCGGCGTGCTTCACGCGGTTGGCGAGGTTGGCGGCTTCGAGCAGCGCCTTGGCGGGAATGCAGCCCCAGAGCACGCACGTACCGCCGAGGCCTTCGCGCTCCACGACGGCGGTGTTGAGTCCGAGCTGGGCGGCGCGAATCGCGCCGACGTATCCGGCGGGGCCGCCGCCGAGAAAGATCACATCGTAGTTCGCCATGAGGATGTCTCTGCCCGAGGTGTCTGTCGTCGTTACTCTGTCTACTGTCTACTGTCTACTGTCTACTGTCTACTGTCTACTGTCTTCAGTACACCAGCATGAGCGGATTCTCGATCATGCGGCGCAACGTCTGCAGGAACTTCGCGCCCACCGCGCCATCCACGGCGCGGTGGTCGCACGACATGGTCACGCGCAGCTTCTTGCGGAAGGTCACCGTGCCGCCGGCGTCCTTCACCGGCTTGTCCTCGATCGCGCCGATCGCCAGGATGCCCACTTCCGGCGGGTTGATGATCGCCGTGAACTGGTCGATCTGCATCATCCCGAGGTTGCTCACCGAGAACGTGGAGCCCGTGAACTCCTCGGGCTTCAGCTTGCGCTCGCGCGCCCGCGTGGCGAGTGCCTTCGCCTCGCGGCTGATCTCGGCGAGGCCCTTCCGGTCCGCGTCGAAGATCACCGGCACGATGAGGCCGTCGTCCGTGGCCACCGCCATGCCGAGGTGCACGCGGCTCCAGTACCGGATGTGGTCGCCGAGCCAGTGCGCGTTCACTTCCGGGTGCACGGCGAGGGCCGTGGCCGTCGCTTTCAGGATGATGTCGTTGAACGAGACCTTGTACTCGGGCCCGAGTTCGGCCATCGCGGCGCGCATCTCCGCGGCGCGCTCGAGGTCGAACTCCGCCGTGAGGTAGAAGGTCGGGATGGGGCCGATGGACTCGCCGAGCCGCCGCGCGATGGTCTTGCGGATCTGCGTGAGCGCGACGTCGGAATAGTCGGCGCCGGGCGCGGCCATCGGCACTGCGCGGGGCGTCGCGCCGGGGCGCCCGGCTCCCAACGCGGCCGCGGCTTCGATGTCGCGCTTGATGATGCGGCCGCCGGGGCCGCTGCCGGCGATTCCGGTCGGGTCGAGGCCCCGTTCGCCCGCCATCCGGCGCGCCAGCGGCGACATGAGGGCGCGGCCCCCGTTGCCCGAGGAGCCGGACGGGGTTGGGGGGAGCGGGGGAGCGGGTGGGGAACCGGGGGATGGCGGAGAGGGCGGGAGAGACTGCGGGGGGGGGGGGGCCGGCGGCGCGGCCGCGGTTGCCGCCGCCGGAGCGCTCGGGGCGGCCGCACTGCCCGCGCCCGCGACGATCGCCGCAATGTCCTCGTCCTTTGCCGCGATCACGCCGACCAGGGCGCCCACCGGGGCCGTCGCGCCCTCGGCGAGGACCCGCTTGCGCAGGATGCCCTCGCCGCGCGCGACCAGTTCCATGATCGCCTTGTCCGTCTCGACCTCGGCGAGCACGTCGCCGTTCCTGACGGCGTCGCCCTCGTTCTTGACCCACTTGGCCAGACGACCTTCCTCCATCGTCGGGCTGAGGGCTTCCATGAAGACTTTGGTTGCCATGGTCTCAGTCCAGGTACATGACTTTGCGCACCGCCGCGATCGTCCTGGGGACGTCTGGCTTGGCCGCCTTCTCGATCGCCTTGGCGTACGGCATCGGGACGTCGGCCTGGTGCACGCGAATCACCGGGGCGTCGAGGTGGTCGAAGCAGTCGCGCTGGATGTAGTCCACCATCTGCGCCCCGATGCCGCAGATTTCCCAGCCTTCCTCGAGCACGACGGCTCGGTTGGTCTTCTTCACGCTTGCCGTGATCGCCTCGACGTCCATCGGGCGAATCGTGCGCAGGTCCACCACGTCGACCCTGATGCCGTCCTTGGCGAGCTGGTCGGCCGCCTGCATCGCGACGAGCGCCATCTTGCCGCTCGTGATGATCGAGCAGTGGTCGCCTTCGCGCTTGAGCTCGGCCTTGCCGAGGGGGATGATGTAGTCCTCGTCGGGCACTTCGCCCTTCGTGTTGTACAGCATCTCGCCCTCGAGCACGATGACCGGGTTGTCGTCGCGGATCGCGCTCTTCAGGAGGCCCTTGGCGTCGTACGGCGTGCCCGGCGCCACGACCCTGAGGCCCGGGATGTGCGCCAGCCACGACTCCCACGCCTGCGAGTGCTGCGCCGAAAGCTGGAGGGCCGCCCCGTTGGGGCCGCGGAACACCATCGGCATCGGGAACTGGCCGCCGGACATGTAGAGCATCTTGGCCGCCGCGTTCACCACCTGGTCGAGCGCGAGCAGCGCGAAGTTCCACGTCATGAACTCGACGATGGGCCGGAGGCCGACCATCGCTGCGCCGACGCCCACGCCGGCGAAGCCGAGTTCGGTGATGGGCGTGTCCACCACGCGCATCTCGCCGAATTCCTCGAGCAGGCCCTTGGAGACCTTGTACGCGCCGTTGTACACGCCGACTTCCTCGCCCAGGAGGAACACGCGGTCGTCGCGGTGCATCTCCTCCCGGAGGGCCTGGTTCAGGGCGTCGCGATACGTGATTACGGGCATGGAACTACAACCTCGAGGTAACAGGTGACGGGTGACAGGTAACGGGAGTCGGGTCGGGCGATCCGTCACCCGTCACCCGTGACCTGCCGCCTCGCCGTTGTCGTTCGACATCACGTCGTGGTCTCCACGTACACATCCTCGTGCAGCGCCTCGATGGGCGGTTCCGGGCTCGCCTCGGCGAAATCCCACGCGTCCTGCACCGTCGCGGCGATCTCCTGCTCCATCGCCTCGACGTCCGCGTCCTTGATCGCCTTGTCGGCGAGGAGCTGCGACTTGAGGAGGTTGATCGGGTCGCGCTTGCGGTATTCCTCGAGCTCGTCCTTCGTGCGGTACGTGCCGCTCACCGCGTCCGACATCGAGTGGCCCATGTACCGGTAGGTGCGCACCTCGAGGAGCGTCGGCGAGTAGTCCTTGCGCGCGCGGTCGATCGCCTCCTGCGTGGCGTCGCGCACGGCCCACACGTCCTGGCCGTCGACCACCGCGTTGTCGATGCGGTACGTGTCGCCGCGCTTGTACATGTCCTTGATGGACGACGCGCGCTCGATGGCCGTGCCCATGCCGTACTTGTTGTTCTCGATCACGTAGATGACCGGCAACCGCCAGAGGCCGGCCATGTTCAGCGACTCGTGGAAGGCGCCGTTGTTCACCGCCGCCTCGCCCATGAAGCACACCACCACCTGGTCGCCGCCGCGGTACTTGATCGCGTACGCCACGCCCGTCGCGATCGGGACGTGCCCGCCGACGATCCCATGGCCGCCGAGGAAGTTCACGTGGCGGTCGAACAGGTGCATCGAGCCGCCCTTCCCCCGCGAACAGCCGTCGATGCGGCCGAACAGCTCGGCCATCACCGAGCGCGGCGTCATGCCGCGGACGATCGCCTGCCCGTGGTCGCGGTACGTGGTGAGCACGTAGTCGTCGTCGCGAAGCAGCGAGATGATGCCGGTGCTCACGGCCTCCTGCCCGATGTACAGGTGGCAGAACCCGCCGATCTTGCCCAGCGCGTACGCCTCGGCCGTCTTCTCCTCGAAGCGGCGCTGGAGGATCATCGAGTGCAGCAGCTCCCTGCCGAGCGCCGCGTCGGTGTCGGTCTTCTTCTTTGCCATGCGATGTCGGGGTCGGGGCGTCAGGCGACGCCGGCGGACTGTACCTGCTCCCAGGCGTGGTAGCTCGACCGCACGAGCGGTCCGCTCTCCACGTGCTTGAATCCCATCTCCATTCCTTCGTTGCGGAGCATCCGGAACTCCTCCGGCGTCACGTACCGGTCGAGTTCGATGTGGTCCACCGACGGCCGGAGGTACTGGCCCAGCGTCAGGATGTCCACGTCCACCCCGCGCAGCTCGCGCATGGTCTGGAGGACTTCCTCGTTCGTCTCCCCGAGGCCGAGGATGATGCCCGTCTTGGTGGGGATGTGCGGCGCGTGCGCCTTGGCGAACCGGAAGATCCCCAGCACGCGCTCGTAACGGCCGCCCGGACGCGCGCGCTTGTACAGGCGCGGCACAGTCTCGGTGTTGTGGTTGTAGATCTCCGGCCCCGCGTCGAGCACGGCCCGGATCGCGTCCTCGTCACCCTGGAAGTCGG
>JAYEKC010000047.1:0-5480 GCA_034716715.1 Gemmatimonadota bacterium
CCCGGCCCGTGCCACGATCATGTGCTGGTCAGTGTGCAGCGGATTGGCCGCGAGACCAAACCGCGCACGGATGTCGAGCACGGGCACCACAACGCCGCGATAGTTCACCACGCCCTCCACCATCGGCGGCGCGTGCGGCAGTGCCGCGATTGCCACGGCGCGAACCGTGGCCACCACGCAGTCGGCTGGCACGGCGAACCGCGCCTCGCCGAGCGAGAACGTCAAGAGCGACGTCGTCATGGGGCGGCGGACCCGCGCGCGGCGAACCAGGCATCGATCGCCGCGGCCACGCCCTCGCTGAAGTCGAGCTTCGGGATGAAGCCGTCCGCTCCAACGTCGGCGGCCCGGCCGCGCACGACGGCATCGTCCTGGATGGACACGATGTGCACGACGGGCGGGCTCGCTGACTCCTTGAGGCGGTGCGTCGCCTCCAGACCGTTCATCCCCGGCATCGCGAGATCCATCAGGACCAGGTCGGGGTGGAGCGACTCCGCCAACCGCAAACCCGTGGCGCCATTGGCCGCCTGGCCGGCGACCACCACGCGTGGATCGCGGGCCAGGAAATCAGCGGCCGAAGCGCGAAAGTCGGCGGCGTCATCCACGAGTAGGAGGCGAATCTGCCGCACGCCTCCAACGTGGGACGTGGCCCTTGCCAACGCAGTAGGGGACGTCCCCGATCAGGTCCTCAGGAGATTCCTGAGCCCGCCCCGCCCGCACGCCCCCCGAAGACGCGGTCAGCCCGGCGGGGCGATCAATCCCTCGCGCATCGCATGGCGGACAAGCCCGGGAAGGTCTCGGATGCCCAACCTCTCCATTACGGCGCCACGATGCGTTTCCACCGTCTTCACGCTGATGCCGAGCGCCGTGGCGGCCTGCTTCGTGGACAGGCCGTCGGCCAGGAGCGCCAGGACCTCCGTTTGGCGTGGCGTCAGGTGAGACGCGCCGTCGGCGTTACCGTCGGTTCCCTGCGCCAGGTAGCCCGTCACCACCTCCCGGGCGGCGGCGGGACTGAGGTACGTGTCGCCTGCCCGCACCGCCGCGAGCACCAGGTCGAGCTCCGCCGCCGCGGCGTCCTTGACGAGATAGCCGGCCACCCCTGCGCGCAGCGCGCGCTCCACATAACCCGCGTTCACGTGCATGGACAATATGACGACCCGCACGGCCGGGTACCGGTCCGCCAACGCCGTCGCAAGCTCGATGCCCGACATTCCCTGCATGGCGATGTCCGCGAACACGAGGTCCGGGCGCGTGCGGTTGATCACCTCAAGGGCCTCGTTGCCGGTCGCGGCCTCGCCGACGACCGCGACGCCGTCCGTCTGCTCGAGCAACGACCGGATGCCGGCCCGAACAAGTGCGTGGTCGTCGGTCAAGACCGTGCGCAGCAGGGCGGAATTCACGAGCGCATCTCCTTTGCACTTGCCGGGCGGGCCGTTGGAAAGCGGGCCCGGACGGTCGTGCCTTTTCCAGGAGCCGACTCCCAGTCAACGTGCCCTCCGGCAAGGGACGCCCGCTCGTCCATTCCAAGCATGCCGAGGCTCTCGCCGGCATCGGCACGCTCGCGCGCCGCGCGCACGTCGAAGCCGCGCCCGTCGTCGGCCACGATGAGCACGACCTCGTCACCCACCGCCTCCAGGATCACCTCGACGCGGGTCGCGCCGGCATGGCGTTCGGCGTTGGCCAGGGCCGCCTGCGCAATCCGGAAGCAGGCAATCTCGACGTCGGAGTCGAACCGAACGTCAGCGCCGGGGCCGCGAAACACCATGACCAGGCCGCTCAGCCGGGCGTGCTCCTCCACGAGCCAGCGAATTGCCGCGGCGGCGCCCAAGTCGTCGAGCAGTGCGGGGCGCAAGGTCAGCGACAGTGAACGAACCTGCGCGAGCGCCCTCGCCACGCTCTGCGCCGAAGCCGCGATGCGGTCCGGTGCGGTGTCCGCGTCGGGAAACCGCTGAATCGAATCGAGGCTGATCTTGGCGGCCGAAAGGGCCTGGCCCAATTCGTCGTGCAATTCCTTGGCGATCGTCCGGCGCTCGGCTTCCTGGATCGTGGGCAAGCGGCGCGAGAGGCGACGCAGCCCTTCGCGCGCGTGCTCGAGGTCGCGTTGGACGGCCAGCCGTTCCGTTACGTCCTCCACGATCTGGACGTGTAGGGGATGGGCGGACCCTCCCGGATCTATCCGCGTCGCCGCGACCCGGACCCACACCACCTCGCCATCGGGTCGGATCCAGCGCTTGTCCATCTGATACGATGGAATGGCGTGCCGCCCGACCTGCAAACTGAGTTCGGCCGCACGGGCGCGGTCGTCCGGATGCACGTACGACAGGTCGGCGCGCCCCAGAATATCGTTGGATGTCCGCGCCGCGATTTGCGCGAACCGTCTGTTCACGGCAACGTGCATGCCGGTCGCCACATCGATGAGGGCAATGCCAACGGGTGCCGCGTCGAAACACGCGGTGAACAGGGCTTCGCTTTGTCGCCGTGCTTCGTGGGCCTGGACCCGCTCGGAGACGTTGATGGATACGCCGATGGCGCCGATCAGCTCGCCGCGGGCGTCGCGCTGCGGCGCGACGTGGCTCTCCAGCCAAAAGCCCCGCACTCGGCCCGCGAAGACAAATTGCTCGCCGCGGATCGCGCGGTCCACAATCTCACGGGCGCCGACAGTGCGCTCCTCGTGGTCGGAGAATACGCCGGTCCCGATGAGGTCCACCATCGGTTGCCCGATCAGTTCCGATTTCGCAACGCCCATGGCATCCACCACCTGACCTTCCGCCATCGTCAGGCGGCCGTCCAAGTCCAGGGTCCAGACCGCGACGGGCAACCCCTGCAACACGGCCGTGAGCCGGTTCCGCGTTTCCCGCAGGTCGTCCTCCACGCGTTGGCGTTGCGTGACGTCGCGCACGATCGCCGTGAGCGTCACCTCGCCCGCGACTTCGGTCCGTGAAATAGACCCCTCGAGGGGGAACGTCGTGCCATCCTTGCGCCGCCCGCGCACCGCACGGGCCTGGCTCATCGCGCGCGACGTGTTGCGGCCAGCCGCCACCGCGCGGACGTGCGCCTCGTGCCGGTCGCGGGCCGCCTCGGGCAGCAGCATGTGGACGCTGCGCCCGATCATCTCCGCCGCCTCGTAGCCGAAGATCTTTTCGGCTCCGGCATTGAAGCGCGTCACCATGCCATCTGCCGTAGTGGTGATGATCCCGTCAATGGACGCCGCCAGGATCGTCGCCAGCCGCGCGTCCGCGCGTAGTTGTACACCCTCCTCCGTGCGGGCGAGCTGCCGCGACACGACCATCCAGATGAACGGTGATGCGACGACCGCGGCGATCGCAGTGTCGAGCAGCGCATCCATCTCGATGCCCGGGCGCAACATCGCCTTCGCCGCGAGTGTCAGAGCCTCGGCGACGAGAACGATGAGGGCGGTCGGGAGGTACCGCCGCCATCGCCCGGGGGTCACGGGAACGGGAGTGGCATAGGGGGTGACCTTAAGAACCAACTTCTTGACTTCCGGCTTGGCCATTGGGGCTGACCCCACCCGGCCGCCTAGGGGTTTCTCAGGTACTCAGCCACCAACGTGACCGAAATCGGTACGTCGGCCGGCTATTCCAAACCGACCAACCCGGTTCGCACCGCAAACCGGACGAGGCCGGGCACGTCGCGGATGGCGAGGCGGTCCATGATCTCCGACCGGTGCGCCTCGACGGTCTTAACGCTTACGCCCAGCGTCTCCGCGATCTCCCGCGACGTGTGCCCATTCGCCACGAACGTGAGCACCTGTCGCTGCCGAGGAGTCAGGCGGTCGAGCTCGTTTTCGGCCGGCCCCTCGCCCGCGAGGAACCGGTGCACGACGTCCGACGACACCCGCGGGCTCAGGTACGTGTCGCCGCGCGCCACGGCGCGGACCGCGATCGCCAGTTCGTCGGCGCTCGAGTCCTTCAGCAGGTAACCGCTCGCGCCGGATGACAGGGCGCGCCCCACGTACTCGGCTTCGGCGTGCATCGAGAGCATGAGCACGTGCGCCTCGGGACGCTCTTCCCGGATCCGCCGCGTGGCCTCGAGTCCGCCCGCGCCGGGCATCGCGACATCCATCAACACGACATCCGGCCGGAGCTCGCGGGCGAGCTGCACGGCCTCGTCACCGTCCGCGGCCTCACCCACGATGTCGACCTCTGGGTTGCCCATCAGGCTCGCGTCAAGGAGGAGCCGGAGAGCCGACCGCACCAGGTGGTGGTCGTCGGCGAGCAGCACGCGCAGCGGCGCGTTGGTGTCGTCCGTCATGCCGGCTCCAGTGGAATACGGGCCGTGACCGTGGTGCCGCGCTGCGGCGCCGAGCGGACCGCCAGCGTTCCGCCAAGCAGCGCGGCCCGTTCGGTCATGCCCAGGATCCCCAGCGCGGACATTGAGACTCCGCGCTCGTGGAGGGTGCGTTCGTCGAACCCGCGCCCGTCATCGGTGACCACGATCGAAACGGCGTTGGCCGATCGCTCGAGGCGAACGGAGACGCGGCAGGCGTCCGCGTGCAGGACAACGTTGTGGACCGCCTCCTGGATGATGCGATAGCAAGCGTCCTCGACGCCCGGCTTCACGCCTTCCGGGTCGTAGGTAATTGCGACTTCGGCCCCGAATCCGGCAGCCGCGGCGCGGCCCCGCACGTACGCGGTCACGGCGGCGGCAAGGCCGAGGTCGTCCAGCACGGTGGGGCGAAGCTCGAATGACAGTCGGCGCGCCTCCCCGATGGCGAAGTCCACCATGTCGCTTGCCTCGGCGAGGGGCGCGCTCGGCGCCGTCTTCGCCGCCGCATTCAGAGCCAGCTTCACGGCGGAAAGACTCTGGCCCATGCGGTCGTGGAGGTCGCGCGCGATCCGACCGCGTTCGGTCTCCTCGAGACGTTGCAACGCGCGCGAAAGCCGTGCCATCCGAACCCGGTGCTCCGCCTCCGCCCGGGCTGCCCGACGCTCCGCCGTCACGTCGTCGACGAACGCCTCGCTCCTGACGGCGTTGCCCATCGCATCCTGTACAAGTCGCCCGCGTATGAGTACGTCGACGTGCGACCCGTCGCGGCGCTTCCATTTCGCTTCACCCGTCATGGTGGCGCCTAGCATGTCAGCCTGGGCAAACAACCGCTCGTGATCGCTCGGATCGACGTAGCAAGCTGCGACGATGTTGCGAGAAATCAGGTCGGAAGGTGCGTCGTAGCCAAGCATCGTGGCCAGCGCCCCGTTGACGGCAAGGATCACGCCATCGCGCGACGCCGCCACGTATCCGACCGGACTCAGATCAATGATGTCCCGGTGGCGCCGCACGGCGTCCCTGCGCTCGGCCAGCGTCACGGCCGGCACGAGCGACGTCACGCTCGCCAGCGACACGTACGCGTAGATTCCCGGCAGTTCCGCCTGTGCCCATGGCACGGTGGACGCTTGCTGTGCAGTCCAGTCGAGGGCAAGCAGGGCCGCGACGGTCACACCGCAGAGTGCAAACACCGCCGCGGC
>JAYEKC010000048.1:0-5480 GCA_034716715.1 Gemmatimonadota bacterium
CCTCGAGCTGGCCGTTGTCGAGCTTCATCGTCCGGAGCAGGCCGCGCCGCGACGCTTCCTGGCAGAACTTGGAGAACTTGGAGAAGCCGAGGTCCTTCTCGTCGAACGACGAGTCGATCTCCTGCATCACCTGCTTGAGCCGGTCGGAGCGCATCACGTCCTCCGCCTGCTGCATCCGTTCGATCGACTCGGTGACCAGTTCCCACGGGTCCCACTTGTGCGACGGCTCCACCTCGCCCGACTTCACGAGTCCGGCGAGCGCGTTGTAGCTGTAGTACTCGTCGCAGTTCTGGACGAGCAGGTCGGACGACGACTCGCGGATGCCGACCCCGATGACGTACTTGCCGTATTCCTTGAGCTTGATGACCAGGCTCGAGAAGTCGGAGTCGCCCGACAGCAGGATGAACGTGCCGATCTCGGGACGGGTGAACACGAGCTCGAGGGCGTCGATGGCGAGGCGGATGTCGGTCGCGTTCTTCTTCGACGAGCCGTACGCCGGCGCAAAGATGAGGTCGATCGACGCCTCGGACAGGGGCACGATGTACTGCGGGTAGCGGCGCCAGTCGGCGTAGGCCCGCTGGACGGCGACCTTGCCCTGGATGATCGCGCTCGAGAGGAGGTTGCGCAGTTCCGTCTGCAGGTCCGACCGGATCCCCATCGTGACGTTGTCGAAATCGATGAGGAGCGCGGCATTCGGGGCGTGGTGGATCGCGCCTGACGCGCCGACGTTCGCGGTGTGCGACAGGGCCTGTGGGCCGCGGTGCACCGGCACGGCTGGCGTGCGCGGCGTCTGGGTGTGCTGGTAACGCTTCATTTGTCTCCGGCGAATCGCCTGTGCCTGAGCGGGCCGGGGGTCGGCTCCGTGAGCTCGACCCGACGCGGCGTCCGCAGGCCTGATTGTGGCGGGCCGCAAGCGAACGCGCGCATCATCTCCACCGGTGGGCCATTGAGCATCCAGCCGGGAGACGCTGATGGCGAAGACGCCGACGTCCCATTGAACGGGCGCCGAGGGACGAACTCGATTCGGGCTCCGGCGCGTTCTTCGCGACCTGGAACGCGAGTCGGGAACCGCCACTCGACGTGCCTGAAGCATAACGGGTCCGGGAACCGATTCAAGGGCAGAGAGGTGTAAACCGTGTAGCGGCAGGCAAGTACCTATCCAAACGACCCGGCCCCGGCAACCTGCCCCGGGTCCCCCATCCCCGCCGGCCCATCCCTGTATCTTTTTGAAACTCCCCCTCACCCATCACCCGTACTGCCAAGCGTGGCCCGCCTGAGCTTTCGCGCCCGCCTGTTCGGCATCCTTGCGCTGTTTGCCGTCGTGCCCGCCCTCGTCATCACGCTCGCCTGGGGCGGGGCGATGACCCGGGTCCTGCCGTTGATGGCGGGCAAGGCCGCTTGGGACACGGTCGCTGCCACGGGTGCCCGGGTGATTGCGGCTGCACGCCGGGCCGCCCCGTCGCCCGCCGAATCGGTGGCCATCGCGGGGCACGAGCAGGCCCTGGCCAACGCGGTGACGCGGTCGCGCCAGTTCGAACTCATCGCGTATCGGGCTCCGGCCGCGCTGCTGGTGGCGAGCCTGGTACTCGTGGGATTGCTGACGTTCGGGGCCGCACGCCTGGCCGGCCACCTCACGCGCCAGATGACCCGACCGCTCGACGAAGTGGTGGCGTGGACGGGCCGGATTGGCCGGGGCGAACCGGTACCGTCGGGGGAGGCGCGTGGCGCGCCGGAGTTCGACGTGCTGCGGGCGGGCATGCGGCGCCTCGCCGACGACCTCGCCGAGGGGCGCCGCGCGGCCCTCGAAGCGGAGCGGCTGAAGGCGCTGCGCGAGAGCGCGCGCCAGGTGGCCCACGAGCTGAAGAACCCGCTCACGCCCATCCGGTTCGCGGTGGCCCGCCTCAAGGGCCAGGTCCCCGCTGAGCTGGCCGACACGGTGGCGGTGCTCGACGCCGAGTCGGCGCGGCTCGACCAGATGGCGCGCAGTTTCGCGCAGTTCGGCCGGCTGCCCGAGGGACCGATGGCGGAAGTGGATGTGGCGGAGCTCGTGGGCGGCGCGGTGCGCACATCCGTGCCCGACGAGATGGCGTGCGAGGTGCGCGTGGAAGCTGGCCTCGCGCTCGTGGGCCGGAGCGATGCGCTGGGCCGAGCGCTGGGCAACGTGCTCATGAACGCGGTGGAAGCCTGCGGCCCGTCCGGGCACATCGACGTGCGAGTCGCCACACGGGGCACGGAAGGCACGCCGACCGTGGAGTTTGCGGTGCATGACGACGGACCCGGCATCGAAGCGGCGAAACTCGACGCCATCTGGGACCCGTACGTCTCCGGAAAGGCCGGCGGCACGGGCCTCGGCCTTGCGATCGTGCGCCAGACGATCGAGGCGCACGGCGGGTCCGTTCGCGCCGAGAGCACGGCCGGCGCGGGCACAACCATATACCTGACCATCCCCATGCACCCACCCCGCCAACCGGAGGCCGCATGATCCCGCTCACCATGGCGGCCGGGGTGATCGCGGTCGAGGTGGAGCGAATCACCGAAAACCAACGCTTCGTGATGCAGCTGCTGTCAAAGCCGGAGCCGGTTCGCGCGCTTGACCGGGGTCGGAACGACCCCGCGGGAACCTGATCCCCTGCCCCTGACGCGATGCCATCCGTCCTGATCGTCGACGACGAAACGAACGTCCGCCGCATGGTGGGCGCGCTGCTGGCCAGCGAGGGCTACGATGTCCGCGACGCGGGCGACGGCGCCAAGGGCGTGGCCGCCGCCGAGGAGGCGGAGCCGGACCTGGTGCTGCTCGACCTGATGATTCCGGGCGCACTGGACGGCATGGCGGTGCTCGAGCGCCTCCGCAGGCGGTTTCCGGACCTGCCCGTGATCATGATGAGCGGACGGGCCGGGCTTTCCGATGCCGTTCGCGCGACGCGGCTCGGCGCGGTGAACTTCCTCGAGAAGCCGCTCACGCCCGAGGGCGTGCTCCTCGCCATCAGCGGGGCGCTGGAACTTCGCATGACGCGGCGGGAGCGGGCGGCGCTGCGCGCCGACCTGGGCCTGGCGGGCGAGATGGTTGGCGAAAGCGCTGTGATGGCGGACCTGCGGGCGCTGATCGCGCGCGTGGCCGGGACGGACTCGCGCGTGCTGATCACCGGCGAGAGCGGCACCGGCAAGGAGCTCGTGGCCGCGGCCATCCACGGTGGCAGCGCGCGGCGGGACCGGCCGTTCGTGCGGGTGAACTGCGCGGCGATCCCGCGCGACCTGGTGGAGAGCGAGATGTTCGGCCACGAGCGTGGCGCCTTCACCGGCGCCACGGAGCGCCGGATTGGCCGTTTCGAGATGGCACATACGGGCACGCTGCTCCTCGACGAGGTCGGCGACCTGGGCACCGAGGCGCAGGCCAAGCTGCTGCGGGCGATCGAGGCCCGCGAGATCGAGCGGGTGGGGGGATCGAAGCCCATCCGGGTGGACGTCAGGATCCTTGCCGCGACCAACCGCGACCTGTCGGCGGCCGCGCGCGACGGGCGGTTTCGCGAGGATCTCTACTTCCGCCTCAACGTGCTGCCGGTGCCGGTGCCACCGCTGCGCGACCGCCCGGACGACGTGCCGCTGCTGGTGCGACACTTCGCGGAGCTCCAGCGGCGCCGTTCGGGTCTGCGGGCGCCGGAATGGACGCAGGACGCCATCGACGCCCTCACGCGGTTCCGGTGGCCGGGCAACGTGCGCGAGCTGGCCAACATCGTCGAGCGGCTCGCGATCCTGCACGCGGGACGCCCCATCGGCGCGGCCGAAGTGGCCGCGGTGGTTCCCTCGGACGGCGTTCGCCCCGGCCCGGCGGCGCCCCCCGACGATCCCGCGGCGCCGCTCAGCGAGGCCCTCGACGACTACGAGCGCATGCTCATCACGCGCGCACTCTCGGGGGCGCAGGGCGTGGTGGCGGAAGCGGCGCGGCGGCTGCAGACCGACCGGCCGAACCTCTACCGCCGGATGAAGCGGTTGGGAATCATTGAGAAGTAGGGCGGGCGGAATGGCAAGCGCGAGTTCCGTGCGGGATGAAGTGACACGGCCGGAGTCCGCGTCGCGACACGACGGGGATCCCGAGCCCGCGGCCACCTCGCCGACGGCGCGGTGCGGCAACGGGTTACGGCGCCCCGGCGGGGCGGCACGGTCCGTGCGTGGCATTGCCGTCCGGAGCCAACCGAGGGGAGTGAGGATGCGATTCGTCAACACGCTCGTGCTCACGCTGGCGGCCGGCGCGGCGGCCGGCGCGGCGGCCGGCGCGCAGGATGCGCCGACCAACGTGGCGCGGCGCGCGGCAGAAATCTGGAACGCAGCCGGAACCACGCGCGCCAACGGCGCCTTCGACCTGGCCGGCTCGCGCACGGTGGACGGCAACGTGGCCGTGCTGAACGGGCCGGTGACCGTGACGGGAACGATCCGCGGGTCACTCGCCGCCATCAACGCGGACGTCCGGTTCGCCCCGGGAGCACGGGTGGAACGCGACGTCGTGGTGGTGGGCGGAACCATCACGGGCGCCGACTCCGCCATGCTCGGCGGCCAGATCCTGCAGCAGGCCGAGCTGCTGCGATACCACCTCACGGGCGACCAGCTCGAACTCGACCGGGAGCCGGAGTACGATGACCCCTGGTGGAAGCGGCACCGCCTCCGGCGTGAATGGCTGCGCGGCGAGGCATCGTCGGAGTTCCTGTCCATCGCCTCGCGCGCGTACAACCGGGTGGAGGGATGGTCGTTCGTTGCCGGCCCGCGGATCCACCGGCCGACCTCGTGGGGCGCGGTGCACGTGGATCTCTTCGCCGTGGGGCGCACGGCGCCGCCCGTGCGCTGGGACAACGCGTCGGTTGGCCATGACGCGAGCGCCGAGGTGCAGTTCGGCCGGCCGATCGGCGTCTCGCTCGGTGGCCGGGTGTTCGACGTCGTGCAGCCGACGGAATCCTGGCAGCTCGGCGACGACGAGGCCGGGCTCGCGGCCGCACTGCTGCACCGCGACTTCCGCGACTACTACGGGCGGCACGGCGGCGAGGTGTTCGCGCGGCTCCGCTCCGGCACCGCCGCGGACCTCACGCTCGCCTTGAGTGACGAACAATGGTCCACCCGTCCGGCGCGCGATCCGTGGAGCCTGATGGACGGATCGACGCCGTGGCGGCCCAACCCCCTGATGGACGTTGGGGCCGTGCACCTGCTCACGACGCGGCTGCGCGTGGATACGCGCGACCGGGAATCGTCACCGCTGGCGGGGTGGTACGTGAACGCCGAGTTCGAACAGGGCGGCGGGACGATCACGCGGTTCGGCGCGCCGGTGGCCACCTTCGCGCCGCTGTCACCCGAGCCGGTGTGGTATTCGCGCGGCTTCGTCGACGTGCGCCGCTACAACCGCGTTGCGCCGGGCCTGACGCTCGACCTGCGCGTGGCCGCGGGGGGATGGCTGGCGGGCGACCCGCTGCCCACCCAGCGACGGCTCGGGCTCGGCG
>JAYEKC010000049.1:0-5446 GCA_034716715.1 Gemmatimonadota bacterium
CCTGGCCTTCGGGGCCGGCGTCGCGTGCCTGGTCTTGGGGGCCGGCGCGGCTTGCTGTCCGCCACCCTGTGCGCCTTTGCCGCCGCGGCCGCCGCGTCTCCCGCGGCCACCCCGGCGCTTCCCGTTGGACTCAGTCATCCTGAAATGATACTCGGTTGGGGCCGGCTCACATCGCCACCTTCGGCTTTGGCTTCGGAATCACCACGCCGCCGAGCCCCGCGTCCTGGAGCAGCTTGTTGAACGCGGGCACGTCCACGCTCTCCACCTTGTCCACCTGTGCCCTGAGGCCGGCCCAGAGCTTCTCGAGCTCGGCGAGCCGCTCGCGCGACGGCTGCGTGACCACCTCGTTGGACTCGATGTGGCCGAGCAGGAAGACGTACTGCGCGTTGATGCCGTTGCGGTAGTTGATGATGTCCTGGCCGTTCGCCGCCTTCGTCGTGAGCCGGGGGTCAAGCGTGTCCACCTCGGCCGTGATCGTCTTGCCCTTGTCCTCGACGGCCCTGGCGCCGGCCTCCTTCGCGTGCTCCACGAACGCGCCCACCTGCTCCTTGATGTCGCGCAGCCGGAGGATGGATTCGTGAATCTCGTTCACGCGCGCCACGATGGCGCGCGAGAGGGAGTCGCGCGCGGCCACCTGCGCGGGCGTCATCTGCACGCGCGGGTCGAGTTGCACCTCGAACGGCTGCGTCTGGGTGGTGCCGCCGACGGTGAGACGCACCTGGTACCGGCCGGGCGTCGCGAGGTAGCCGGCGTTGGGCCCGCCGAAGAGCGAGATGTTGCCGGGAAGCTTCGCCGGCGGATCGCTGCGGAGGTCCCACTGGAAGGCGTTCAATCCCGCCTTCGCCGCGAGCCGCGCGGGCGGCGGCCCGCCGAACCCGCCGCCGCCAGAGGGAGGCGCGGCCGCGGCGCGATCGTACGTGCGCATCACGCGGCCCGCGGGGTCGAGGATCTCGAGCTTCAGGGCGGCCGCCGAATCGGGCGCCTTGGCGAGCGAGAAGTAGATGTTGGCCCCCGACGGCGGGTTCTGCCCGACGGCGGCGCCCGGCAGGCTGAACCCGGGTGCGCTGCCGAGGATGGCGGGCCGCGGCGCGAAGAGGTGCACGTCGGCCTTCGCCACGTCGTCGGTGAGCTGGCGGATGGCGCTCAGGTCGTCCAACGCCCAGAACGCGCGGCCCTCGGTGGCGACGTAGATGTCGTCGTGCCGCACCGTGAGGTCGGTCACGGGCGTCACGGGCAGGTTCATCGACAGGGACTGCCACGACGCGCCGCCGTTGAACGACGCGTACACGCCGGTCTCGGTGCCGGCGTAGAGCAGGCCGCGGCGCGCGGGATCCTCGCGCACCACGCGCACGGGCTCGCCGTCGCGCATGCCGGTGGCGATGCGCGTCCACGTGCGGCCGTAGTCGGTGGACTTCATGGGATACGGCGCGTAGTCGCCGAGCCGGTCGCGGCGGAAGGCGAGGTACACGGTGGCCGCGTCGTGCGGCGAGACCTCGATGTTGTTCGCCGCGCCAAGCGGAAACTCGCGCGGCGTGACGTTGGTCCACGTGCGGCCGCCGTCGCGCGTGAGCTGCACGAGGCCGTCGTCGGTGCCCACGTAGATGGTGTTGGCGTCGTGCGGCGACTCGGTGATGGTGATGATCGCGCCGTACACCTCGCCGCCGGCGCCCTCGTTGGTGAACGGGCCGCCGCCATTGCCTTGCGTGGCCTTGTCGTTCCGCGTGAGGTCGGGCGAGATGGGCGTCCAGCTGCGCCCGCGGTCGGCCGAGCGGAAGAGGACGTTGCCGCCGTGATAGATGACGTTGGGGTCGTGCTGCGACACCACGGCGGGCGCCGACCAGTTGAAGCGGTACTTCTGCTGGTCGGTGGGTTCCGTGAGGTTGAGCGCGGGATAGGGCATCACCTGCCGGCGCAGGCCGGTCTGCACGTCCATCTCGTCGAGCAGGCCCTGGTAGCAGCCGCCGTACACGTAGCGCGGGTTCCGGCGGTCCACGCCGATGTTGGCGCTCTCGCAGCCGGGGCCGTCGATCCAGTCGTCGCGGCCGATGGTGCCGTTGTCGCTCCGGGTCCTGATGATCACCGACGAGTTGTCCTGCTGCCCGCTGTACAGGCGGTACGGGTACGCGTCGTCCACGATCACGTGGTAGAACTGCGCCGTGGGCTGGTTGTCCTGCGTGCTCCAGCTCTTGCCGCCGTCGAGCGACACGCTGCCGCCGCCGTCGTTGGCGTTGATCATCAGGCGCGCGTCCTTCGGGTTGATCCAGAGCTGGTGGTTGTCGCCGTGGAGCGCGGGCAGCACGCTGAACGTCCGGCCGCCGTCGATGGACTTCATGATCGGCGCGTTCATCACGTACACGACGTCGGCGTTCTGCGGGTCGGCCGTGACGTTCATGTAGTACCACGAGCGCGTCTGGATGTCGCGCTGCTGGGAGAGGAGCTGCCACGTCTTGCCGGCGTCGTCCGACCGGTAGAGGCCGCCCTTGTCGGCCTCGACGATGGCGAACACGCGGTCGGGACTCGCCGGCGAAACGGCGACGCCGACCTTGCCCATCACCTTCGGCAACCCCTGCGTGAGGCGCGTCCAGGTGTCGCCGCCGTCGGTGCTCTTCCAGATGCCGCTGCCGGGGCCGCCGCTGCGCACTTCCCACGGCCGGCGCTGGTGGTCCCAGAACGCGGCGTAGAGGATGCGCGGGTTGCTGGGATCCATCGAGAGGTCGCTCGCGCCGCTCGTCGGGTTCTCGCCCTTGAGGATGAGCGCCCACGTCCTGCCGCCGTCGGCCGAGCGGTAGATGCCGCGGTCGGGCGTGCCCACCCAGCGGTCGCCCTGCGCCGCGACGTACACGAGGTCGGGGTTCGACGGGTGTACCCTTACCTGGGAGATCTGCTTCGTGGATTCGAGGCCGATCTTCACCCACGTCTTCCCGGCGTCGGTGCTCTTGTACACGCCGTCGCCGTAGCTCGACGACTGCCCGCGCACGGGATGCTCGCCGGTGCCGACATACACCACGTTCGGGTCCGACTCGGCCACCGCGATCGCGCCGATGGAGCCCGACCTGAGGAACCCGTCGGAGACGTTGCGCCACGAAATGCCGGCGTTGTCCGTCTTCCAGACGCCGCCGCCCGTGGAGCCGAAGTAATAGACGGCGGGCTGGCCGACGACGCCCGTCGCGGCCACGGCGCGGCCGCCGCGGAAGGGCCCGATGAGCCGCCACTTCATGGCGGCGAAGAGCGACGAATCGAAGGTGGGGGCGGCAGCCGGGCGCGCGGCGGTGGTGCGCGGCTGCGCGGTTGCGAAACCGGCGGTGCCGGCGATGCCGGCGGCCACGGCGGCCACGGCGGCCAGCGCGGCGATGATGCGAAGCGGACGGTTCACCTGAGATCCTTTCTAATGGTTGTGATGAGTGAACCTATCGCGTGCCGGCGTTCCGCTCAAAGGCCCGCGCCCGTAGCTTCTTCCCCCATGACACGCAGACCGGCATCCACCGCCCCGCACGCAGGTTGTCGCACGGCCCTGGCCACGGCGGCGCTCGTTGCCGTGGCCACAGCCGGTGCGAGGGCCCAGCCCGCGCCCGACAAGCGCATCCAGCAGGTGATGGACCGCCCCGAGTTCGCGCACGCGAGCTGGGGCATGGAGTTCTACGACCTCAAGGCGAAGAAGACGGTGTTCGCGGTGAACCGCGAGCGGCTCTTCGTGCCGGGGTCCACGACCAAGGTCCTCACGATGGGCACGGCGTTCGAGCTGCTCGGCGCCGCCCACCGGTTCCACACCCGCGTCTATCGCACCGGGCCCGTGCGCAACGGCGTACTCGAGGGCGACCTCGTGCTCGTGGCCAGCGGCGACCCGAACCTCTCCGGCCGCGAGCAGCCCGACGGGTCGTACGCGTTCATCGACCACGACCACTCGTACGGGGGCGACCCCGTGAAGGGCGACCCGCTCGCCGTGATTCGCGACCTCGCGCGGCAGGTGGCGGCGCACGGCATTCGCACGGTCACGGGGCAGGTGATCGTGGACGCGTCGCTCTTCCGCGAGGGCGACCGGGAGGGCGGCACGGCCGTGACGATGGGGCCGCTCGTGATCAACGACAACGTGATCGACATCGTGGTGACGCCGGGGGCGCGCGCCGGCGACCCGGCGGCGGTCACGGCATCGCCGAAGACGTCGTACCTCACGGTGTTCGCCAACCTGGTGACGGTGGACTCGGGGCAGCCGGCACGGGTGCGCACGATGCAGGACAGCACCGACCGCGACCACCGCACGCTCGTGATGACCGGCACGGTGCCGCGCGGCCCGGCGACCAACCCGCGCTGGGTGGTGCCCGTGCCGAGCCGGTTCGGCGAAGTGGTGCTCACCGAGGCGCTGAACGAGGCCGGCGTGCGGGCGATTCCGCGGCTCGCGTCGCGCGCGGTGGACGTGCAGCGGCTCGCCGCGTCGTACGCGGACTCCATGGTGGTGGCGGAGCGGGTGTCGCTGCCGCTCACGGCGGAGGCGCGCGTGTTGCTCAAGACGAGCCAGAACCTGCACGCCAGCAACTTCCCGCTGCTCCTCGCGACGCTCCCGGCGGCCCGCGACTCGAACTGGACGGGATTCGACCTCGCGCGGCAGTGGCTCGTGCGCGAAGGGCTGGACATCAACGGGGCCGTGCAGGGCGACGGCGCGGGCGCCAACGCGTGGTTCTCACCGGCGTTCATGACGCGGTACCTCGCCGTGATTGCCGGAAAGCCGTGGGCGCGCGCGTTCCACGACGCGCTCCCGATACTCGGTCGCGACGGCACGCTGGCGGAGATCCAGGCGAACGCGCCGGCGGCGGGGCAGGTGCACGCCAAGACGGGCACGTACGGCGTGTACGATCCGCTCCACCGGCGGCTGCTGGTCACCGGGAAGGGGCTCGCGGGCTACTTCACGTCGAAGGCCGGCAGGGAGATCGTGTTCGCGATCTACCTCAACAACTTCGCCGGTACGGCGAGCGACCCGGCCCTGTTCGCCAACCAGGCGCTCGGCGAGATTGCCGGCATTGCCTGGGAGGTCATCAAGTGACGGGACGTGCACGGACGGCATTCATCGCGGCGGCGCTGGCCGCTGTGGTGCCTGCCGCGAGCGGGCAGGTGGCGACGGCGCGGCCGCGGCCGGAGGCGCAGCAGCGCGCAACTGCGCCGCAACTCGATTCGGCGCAGCTCATTCGCGACCTGTTCGTGCTCGCGGCCGACTCGATGGAAGGCCGCCGCATCGGCACGCCGGGAGGCGCTCGCGCGCGCACCTACCTGCTCGGCCGGCTCAAGGCCATCGGGCTCGCCCCGATGACCGACAGTTTTCCCGTACACTTCGCGTCGGTGGGCCGAACCGGCGGTGACACCACGCGGGGCGTGAACCTCGTCGGCGTCGTCCGTGGCGCGAAGGATCCCGATCGGTACATCGTGCTGTCGGCTCACTACGACCACGTGGGCGTGC
>JAYEKC010000050.1:0-5427 GCA_034716715.1 Gemmatimonadota bacterium
TCACCGCGCTGGCGTTGCCGTAGCGGCGCGCACCCGGCATTTCACGCGGGAAAAGACGCCCGGACGGTTGTCCGGGCGTCCTTTTTTCGTTATCTTGAAGGGTGAGCATTGCGTGGCGACGTTGCCGCGCACCGACGCAGGCGTGCACCTTCGCCCGACGGCGCTCCCCTCACAAGCCAGCGGGCTCCGTCCGACACCGCGACCTGTGCCCAGACCGTACCATGCGAATGCGCGGACGCGCACACCCGCCCGCGCCTTCCAACTGCGCCGCCCATACCGGGCGCCGGGAGGCCTGCATACATGGATGCCATGAACGTCGCCTTGCTTACGCTCACCGCCCTGCTCGTGGGGATGTTCCTCCCGGTGATGGTGCAGCTGTACCTCACTCTGCGGCAGGTGCGCGCGGAACTCAACGACACCAAGGCCCGCCTCGAGCCGCTGCTGCAGAAGCTCGACAGCGCCGCGAACGTCTCGACGGCGATCGCGATGGCTGTGACGGCGGGAATTCGCGCCTACCGGGAAACCAACCGGGAGGCAACCACTCACGATCAACCGTAGGAGGCTCGACCATGTCTGACCGATCTGGATACAGCGGCGTTGATATGCTGATCGCCGTGCTCGGTGGCGCGGCGGCCGGCGCGGCCGCCACCCTGCTCCTCGCCCCCCGCTCGGGACGCGAGACGCGCGCACAACTCTCCGAGTTCGTCAACAACAGCAAGGACAAGGCGCGTCACCTTCCCCCGGCTGTGAAGGCCGGCGCGACCGCCGCGCGCAAGGCGTTCGTGGAGACGATGCACGAGGAAGTCCCGGCCTGACGACGCCGGGGTGGGTACCGGGAGGATTCGGCGTAACGCGCAGTGATTAACGCCGGATAAACGCGCGCGGCTTGCGCTCGCAGGCGGCCGCGCGTGTCACTCGCGGCCGAGGCGCGCGGCCCATACATATGATGGGCGCTTTCCCTTTGTGGACCCGCTTCGCGAGAGTTACGCATGAACGCGTTCTGGCCCTGGGACGACGACTCTGCCGGCAGACAGCGAACAATTCAAGCGTTTGTCAGGGCTCGGGCGTACCGATGGAATCCGAAGACCCTCGACGAACTCGGGCTATCCGACGACCGCGATTTGCGCGATCTCATTGAGGAAGGCGAAGTGTGCCGGGTCGAGGATGGCTCCGGGCGGATTTACCTGACGTCCGTTTCGCGAATGACTGCGGCTCCCGAGTGGGTCCGTCGGTTCGTGTTTGTAGCCTCGATCGGCCTGATCCTTGTCGTAGTTACGTTGTGGCTGCTCGGCTTGCCTCAAGGTTAGGATGGTTCTCGAGACCCCACCGGCCGCAACAGGATGGGCCGCTCAGCATCCGATGCAACGCGCCAAGGAGGGGGCAAACTCCCACGTGGTCCGTCCTCTTACGGCCGCCGCGCCTTGAACAGGCTGTCCAACCGTTTTGCGTCGAGTGAATTGCGCACCACGGTTCGCTAGCGGGCTATCGCTGCTTGGTCAAGCGGGGTGCCCCGTCCCGGTTTCAGTTGCCATCCGGAATCGCCGTGGATCACAACGACGACCGTGTCGGTGTGAGCCGGGCGAGTGGACGGCTGGAATCGAGTCGTCATGATGGTGTCACCGGCAATGCGCACGACGACACGAGTTCCATTCCTTGTCGTCATGGAGTCCGTTATCACTTGCGGCGTACGCGACGGCCGTTCACCCGCCTGAATAGGCGAAATAGACTTGGACTCGGGCATCGACGTCCCGATCACGATTGCGAAGCAGATGCCCGCCACCCCCAGCACGCGTTGCCCGATCATGGTGTGTACGGCTGATTCCAACAACCGGCCGACGCGTAACTGGCGGCAAGGTCGTTCAGCGTCGCGAGGTCTGCGTCAACTCTCGCTTGCCACATGCAATCGACGTGCAGCTTTCTTCCCACGACTCGTACTCTCCCCAGCATCGGTCGGGATCTGTTTCGAAATCCTCCGCCGTGCACAAGAGGGCTGGGCGGAGCCCGTCAAGGTTGCCTCGCATGTGCGACGGCAGCTGAAGTTGGCGTGGCTTGCCGGACGCGAGCGCCTTCTGCACGCGCGATTGAAAAACGCTGTCGCGAGCGAACCGCCTGAGAACGGCATCCATCGCCGCCAGTCGTGCGGACCGTTCCCGTTCCTTGGCCGCAGCGACGGCAGAGAGTGGCCACAAGCGATCTCCCGTGTCACCATCCCAAATGGAATCGCGTGACACGGCAAAGTGCTTGTTACCAACGGTAACAGTCTTTCCTTGGCTTGAGAACCGTGGGGGGGGGGGGCGACGAAACGAGAAGGTGCGCCATCGCCGCTGCACCCGACGGCGACAACCGACGCAACCACCGCGAGAACGGCTTTTCGGGTGTTTAGCATGTAACCCTCCTTGGTGATATGCTGACTCTCGCTGCCGAAGGCCCATCTGATGCAGCGCGCGGCCACACGGTAAGGCGTTCGGTCGGCAAGCGCGACGACACGATTTCGGTCACCCCTGTGACCACCGTCATGATGGGGCAATTCGACATGGCTGCCTTCGCCGTTCCGATGATCAGCCAGCGCGCCGACGTATGAAAAGTGCCCGGTGTCAGGTCCGTGATTAACGCCGGATAAACGCGCGCGGCTTGCGCTCGCAGGCGGCCGCGCGTGTCACTCGCGGCCGAAGCGCGCGGCCCATACATATGATGGGCGCTTTCCCTCAAGTGGAGTCGCCCTTCATATGCTTTCGCGTGTCCGCCCCGTCGGCCTTGTTCGCGCGTCGCTCGCCGCCCTCACGCTGTTCACCCTCGGCGCCACTCCGCGCCCACCCGTCGCCCAACGCCTGCTCGACCAGCTCACGTGGCGCAACGTGGGCCCGTTCCGCGGCGGCCGCATCAGCGCCGCCTCCGGCGTGGTCGGCGAGCCCGGCACCTACTACGTAGGCACGCCCGCGGGCGGCGTCTGGAAGACCACCAGCGCGGGCGCCGTGTGGACGCCCGTGTTCGATGGCGTGAAGGACGTGTCGTCCATCGGCGCGCTCGAGGTGGCGCCGTCGGACGGCAACACGATCTACGTCGGCACCGGGGACCAGGTGACCGGCGGCGTGATCAACGAGGGCAACGGGATGTACAAGTCCACCGACGCCGGCAGGTCGTGGACGCACATCGGCCTCGACGCCACGAAGCAGATCCCCAGCATCGTCGTGGACCCTCGCAACCCCGACGTCGTGCTCGCCGCCGCCAAGGGCAACTCGCACACGAGGAACGCCGACCGCGGCGTGTACCGCACCACCGACGGCGGCAAGACGTGGACGCGCACGCTGTTCATCGCCGACACCATCGGCGTGCAGAAGCTCGCCATCGCGCACGACCGGCCCGACGTGGTGTACGCGACCACCATCCGGTGGTACAGCGCGCCCCTCCCGGCGAACGGCGTGCCGCCCGCGCCCCCGGGCGGCGGTGGCGGCGGCCGCGGCGGTCGCGGCGGCGGACCGGCCGCGCCCACGGGTACGGCGCTGTACAAGTCCACCGACGGCGGCGTCACGTGGAGGGAAGTCGAGGGCAACGGGCTCCCGCGCCTCTCGGCGAGCCGCACGTCCGTTGCCGTGGCCGCGCATACCGATGCGCGGCGCGTGTTCGTCATCGACAACAACGGCCTCTACCGCTCCGACGACGGCGGCGCCACGTGGAAGCAGATGGCCGCAGACGACCAGCGCATCCGCAACGGCCAGGGCGGCTACAACTGCGGCGTGTTCACCGACCCCGAGAACCCCGACGTCGTGTACACGTTCAACACCGCGTCGTACAAGTCCACCGACGCCGGCAACACCTTCACCGGCTTCCGCGGCGCGCCCGGCGGCGACGACCCGCAGGCGCACTGGATCGACCCCACCAACGGCGAGCGCATCCTCCTCGGCTACGACCAGGGTGCCATCGTCACGCTCGACGGCGGCCAGAACTGGAGCCTCTGGTACAACCAGAGCACCGAGCAGGTGTACCACATCTCCACCGACAACCAGTTCCCGTACTGGATCTACGCCACCCAGCAGGACGCCGGCGCCATCCGCACCCGTGCGCGCGGCAACCTCGGCGCGGTGACGCCGCTCGACTGGAACCCCGTGAACGGATGGGAGTGGGGCACCATCATCCCCGACCCGAACGACCCCAACACCGTTTACGCCAGCGGGTCGGGCATCGTGAAGATCAGCTACCCCAGCGAGCAGTGGATCAACGTGAGCCCCGCCATCGACCCCGACGTGCGCGCGCGCAACACGTCGTCGGCGCCGCTCGTGTGGGCGCCGTGGAACCGGAAGCAGCTCCTCGCGGCCATGCAGTGGGTGATGAGTACCATCGACGGCGGCGCACACTGGACGAAGCTCAGCCCCGATCTTGGCTGGCCGAAGGGGATGACGCCCCCGCCCGACACGGCGACGCCTGAGCCCGGCAGCTTCCCCGCAGGCGCCATCGAGTCCATGGCGGCCACGTCGCTCGGCGGCCGCGTCATCTGGGTGGGCACCAACAACGGGCTCATCAAGGTCACGCGCGACGAGGGCAAGTCGTGGGCGGACGCGTCCATCCCCGACCTGCCGTTCGCCGCGCGTGGGCTGGTCGAGGGCATCGGCGTGTCGCCCACCGAGCCCGGCGAGGCGTATGCGTCGGTGAGCCTCATCCGCGCCGGCGACTGGGAGCCCCTGCTCTACCGCACGAAGGACTGGGGCCGCACGTGGACGAAGATCGTGAACGGCCTGCGAGCGAACGAGCCCGCCGGCAGCCCCGTGCGCACCGTGCGCGCCGACCCGGAACGCCCCGGCCTGCTCTACGCCGGCACGGAGACGGGGATGTACATCTCGTTCGATGATGGCGACACCTGGCAGTCCATGAGCGGCAACCTGCCGAACACATCGTACCGCTCCATCGCGTTCGCGGGGAACGACATCGTCGTGGGCACGTACGGCCGCGGCATCTACGTGCTCGACGGCGGCGCCGTGCTCCGACAGGTGACGCCTGCCGTGGCCGACGAGGCGGTGCACCTCTTCAAGCCCGACCCGGCGATTCGCGTGCGCCGGAACGTGAACGCCGACACGCCGTTCCAGCGCGACGTGCCGATGGCGCCCAACCCGCCCGACGGCGCCATCGTCCACTACTCGCTCGCGTCGAAGCCCGCCGGCGACATCACGATCGAGATCCTCGACTCCACCGGCACCGCGATCCGGCACTACCCCCGCGCGCCCGGCCCGGCCGTGCCGGAGGCCGCGCGCCCGCCGGAGCCCAACTGGTGGATCGCGCCGCCGTACGCGCTGCCGAAGGAGGCCGGCCTCAACCGGATGGCGTGGGACTTCCGCTACGACTCGCCGCCCGCGTTCACGCACTCCTTCGAGATCAACGCCAACCCCGGCGAGACGCCCGCCGCGCCGCAGGGCGCGTTCGCCGGCGCCGGGCGCT
>JAYEKC010000051.1:0-5410 GCA_034716715.1 Gemmatimonadota bacterium
ATCGTGCCCGAGTTCCTGACCATCCTCAGCGACTACGTCTCGAACAAGTACCCCGCCGCCAGCTGACGGCGAAGGGGCGCCGGCCTATTCCGCGTCGCCGGCCCCCTCGAGCTGCTGTACCGTGTCGGCGAGCTCGGCCATGATCTCGGCATTGAATCCCGACCCGCTCAATGCGTCGAGGACGGCCCGGTGCCACCCGACAATGGCGTCCCGGCCGCCGGGGAGCCGCCCCCAAACCGACGCCACATCAACTGTCCGGCGAAGGTCGGCCAGCAGGGAATTCCCGGAGTGGATGTGGTTCGCTGCGAGGACCCAGCGGGCGGCCTCGCTCACAGCCGGGATTCGGGCCAGCAGGTGCGGGCCGCGCTCATCCCGGTCCAGTTCGGCGCCGTCGGTGCCGGTGCGGTGACGCGCCGCGGCGTGGGCGGCGTCGAGCGCCTCGCGACCGAACTTCTCCGCGACCCGTTCTTCGAGCATCGCGCGCGTCCACCCGGCGAGAAGCGAATCCTCAACCGTATCGTGCAGGATGCCGGCCACGACGGTGTCGTCGGGGCAGCGATACCGCGTCAGGATGATTGCGACGTTCGCCGCACGCGTGACGTAGGGTGGCCGCGTGCCCTTTCGGACCTGTTGGTCGTGATGCTTGGCGGCGAATGCAAGCGCGTGGTTGATACGATCCGAGTAACCGTTCACGCCATTCCTTGCGGCTGCGAGACACGAACAAGGTAGCGCCTGTCCGGGAGCGCATACGGGGTCGAGCGGCGGGCACGGCAGAAACGACGGGCGGGCGCCCGGATCACCGGACGCCCGCCGCCACAGCAAAAGGACCGCTGTTACGGCTCGATCTTCAACACGCCCTTCATCCCCATCGCGAGGTGCGGCGTGCAATTGAAATCGTACTCGCCAGCCGGAAGGCCGCCGAGGGAGAGCAGGAAGAACTCGCCGGGTGCCGTCTTCAGGCCGCTCGACAGTTCCGCCATCCGGTCGGAACCGAAGTTGGCGTCGAGCTGCGCCTTCGACCCTGCCGGAATCTTTGCCGCATCGAACGCCACGTTGTGCGGGCCGCCGGGGCCCACGACGATGAACTTGATCCCGTCGCCGGCCTTCGCCGTGATGTTGGCCGGCTCGAACCGATAGCCCTTCGCGTCGCCCAGCATCTTCACTTCGATCGTCTTGCCCGTAATCGGCGCCGCCGCCATTGCGGGGCCAGCCGTCGCCGGAGCCGGGGCAGCCGCCGGAGCCGCCGTGCTCGCCGCGGGCGCCGACTCCGTCTTGCTCTCACCACCGCCGCACGCGGCGACCATCATTGCGCTTGCCGCCATCACTGCCACTCCGTTGAACCGCATTGCCAGAGTCCTCCGGGACCGATTTGCTGTTGGGTGTTTGGGTGCTCTAGGCCCTGACGGGGCCAGAATGTGAAATTATTCACAAACTCGCCGGAGCGCAAACCGGGGCCGCTAGAAGCGCAGGAGCCGCTCCCGGGTGATCCGGGACGGGTCACCGATGTACGCCCAGCGAGCGTTTCGGAAGTACCGGTTTGCCACGCGCCGGACATCGGCGCCGGAGACGGCCCGAAGGTCGGCGACGAACCGATCTCCCGCCGCGGCGTCGCCACGATAGAGCAGCGCACGGGCAAGAAAATCCGCCTGTGCGGTGGACGTTTCATTGTCGAGGAAGTACTCGGTGATGAACTGTTGAATCACCGGCTGCAGGAACTCGGTTGGAATCTCGATTGCCTGCAGCGCGCGAAGTTCGGTTGCCATGATCGTCACGACCGAGTCGGGGAGCGTCGTGGTGACATACAGCCCAACGGACGTGAGCGCCTGATCCCTGAAGTTCGCGCTCACCGCATACGTCAGGTTGCGCCGCGAGCGGATTTCTCCGAACAGCCGGCCCGATAGCACCGCGGCCGTCACGCGCAGGGCTGCCGCGTCGGGCGAATTGGCCGGTGGTCCCCGGAAATACCCCTGGATGTAGTTGGTCGGGAGGGCACGGGGCACCACGACGGCATCCCGCTCGGGAGCGGCAAGCGTGTCGGGAAGCGTGTCGGGAAGCGTCCAGCGGTAGCTGCCGGTGGGAAGGCCGCCGAACGCCGTCGTCACCAGGCGTTCGACCGTTTCCCGGTTCACGTTGCCCACGACAACAAGGAGCATGCGGGAACGCACCATCTGGGACTTCGCGAAATTGACCAGGTCTGCTCGCGTGATCGTTGCCAGTGTTCGCTCGGTTCCCACGGCCGACAGGGCATACGGGCTGCCCGCATACGCCACGCTGTCGGCCAGGTGGTCGAGCAGCGCGTCAGGACTGTCCTGGCGCTGCCGGACTCCGGCGAGCATCTGTGCCCGAACGAATTCCACGTCGGCCGAATCCAGCAGCGGATGAGCGATGCGGTCGGCGAGGATCGCCCACGACGAGTCGAGCTCGGCCAGCGTGGACCGGACCCC
Organism: Gemmatimonadota bacterium; assembly: GCA_034716715.1. GTDB lineage: Bacteria > Gemmatimonadota > Gemmatimonadetes > Gemmatimonadales > Gemmatimonadaceae > Fen-1231. Next base: position 2,445 of record JAYEKC010000051.1, read on the forward strand.
GATCATCGTCCAGTCCTCGCGCGGCTCGATCACGATTTCGGCTCCGGTGCGCGCCAGGGCTCGTCGCAGCGCATCGCGGGAGTACCGGTTCGTTCCGCGTTCACTCACCTGCAGCAGGAAATTCTCGATTCCCGATCGGCCGGCAGCGGCCGACCTCACGCCTCCCAGCAGGTACACGTTGGCCACGACTGTGCCGATGTTCGCCTTCCGATGAATCACGCGAACGCCATCGACGGAATAGGTCGTGGTCAGGGTGTCTGCTGGGCCCGTTGACGTGGCGCCCGCCGGGGCATCGGGGAGCGAGGCCCCTGCCAGATGTCCGGCGGCCAGGGCGCCAAGGAGGGCTGCTTCCAGCGAGATCATCTCGGCGCCCCCAGCAACGTGAGTTCCCGTTCCGTCAACCCGATCCGCCTCTGATCCTCCGGAGCGATCAACACCCCGATCACAAATGGCTTGTCCAGGATGTACTTCCGCGCGTATGCCTGGAGGTCCGCCGCCGTCCGCCTTGCCATTTCATCGACGTACTTCATGTAGTACTCGAGACCGGACACGCTCCACCAGAACCCGATCGTGTGCGCAAACTCCGAGCTGCGTTCCATCCCCAGCTCGGTCGTGAGCGCGCGATTGGCCTTGGTCGCCGCCAGCTCGTCGGCCGTGAAGTACCCGGGCTGTACGGACGCGCGCAATTCGGTCAGCATGGTGCGCACGGCTTCACGCAAGCGCCCGGGGGTCGTCTGACCGCTCACCGAAATCGGGCCGACGTTGTTCAAGGTGTAGTAGTTCACCCCCACGGATTGCCACAGCCCGGAGTCAACGAGACGGCGCTGAAACCGTGATTGCGGATTGTTCAGGACGTCCGAGTACACGTCCGCGGCGAACGTTGCCGCTTCGTCCTGCCGGACGCTGGGGCCGTGCCACTGGATGAGAACTGTGACGGCGTTCACGGGCTCGGCGATGATGACGGCCTTCGAGGCCGTCAGCGGCGGGATGGGAGGTATTGGCGCTGTCGTGAACGGATCCGGTCCGCGTTGCCACGCGCCAAAGGTGCGGGCGGCAAGGGCGAACGCCGTCGCGGGGTTGACGTCGCCGGCGATGATCAAGACGGAGTTGTTCGGGACATAGTACAGCTGCTGGATGGCGCGCATCTTGTCGGGCGTGGTGCCGAGGATGACGTCGCGATCGCCGATCACGTTCTTGCGGCTCCATTGCGCGCCCCACAGGACCTTTCCCGTTTCCTGCTCGAGTCGGAAGAACGGGCTGCTTTCGTTGCGGTCGTACTCTCCGATCACCACCTGACGTTCGCGATCGAGTTCATCCGCGCGGAACTTCGGGGCCAGGAATCCGGTCGCCAGGAGCCGCAGCCCCGCGCCGAGGGAATCCGCCGGCAGGGTCAGGTAGTAGTTCACCTGTTCCTCGCGGGTGGACGCGTTGAACACGGCGCCAAGGCGCGACATCTCGTCGACGTATTGGTCGGGCTCCGGATAGGTCGCGTTGGACTTGAAGAACATATGCTCGTACATGTGCGCGAGCCCGGCATATTCCGGCGTCTGCGTGAAGGCCCCGTTCCGAACGGTCACCTCGGCAGTCACGAGCGGTACACCATGATTCTCGATCACGATCACCTCGAGGCCGTTCGAAAGCACCTCGCGCTGGATGATCTTCTCCAGTTGCGCCCGCTGGGCGCCTGCCCCGCCAGTCACCAGCGCCAGCATCGCACCGGCGAGAACGAGGCCACGCCTGCCGCTCCGTCCGCCGGGCGCGCCGTGCCCGCCCATGCGACGCCCGCTGGCGGTCCCCGCAGACCGTTTGTTGATTTCCCGCATCATGACCCCTGAGGTTGCCGCCGCACGGGACGCCGGAGAGGCGATTCGTGCACGTTTGCCCGATACGCTGGATGCGCGGCGACTGCGGACGGCCGCGTCGCTCGCGCCGCTGACCACATTCCGGATCGGCGGCCCTGCGGATCTCTTGTACGATGCCACTTCGGGAGACGATCTCGCAAACGCCGTGACGGCGGCTCGATCCGCAGGGGTTCCCTGGGCTGTTCTCGGCCTCGGCGCCAACATCCTCGTCGGCGACCGCGGGGTTCGCGGGTTGGTCATCCGGAACGCGTCGGGCGCCATTACGCGACATGACCTGCGCCTGCGTGCCGATGCCGGCGTGGTGGTGCAGGACCTGATCCGGGCGAGCTTCGCGCATGGACTGGGCGGGCTCGAACACTACGTCGGGATTCCGAGCACGGTTGGCGGCGCGCTTTGGCAGAACCTGCATTTCCTGTCTCCCGCCCCCGAGCGCGATCGGACGATGTTCATCGCCGAGGTCGTGCAGTCGGTAGACCTGCTCCTTCCCGACGGAAGGCGTGCCACCGTCCGCGGCGACGAAATGCGATTCGGATACGATACCAGTCGCCTCCACGGATCCGGTGAAGTTGCCCTCTCGGCCGAGTTCCTCCTCCGGAACGCCGATCGCGACGACCTTGAACGAACGGCGCAGGAAAACCTTGGCTGGCGCGGAGCTCGTCACCCGTGGCTCGAGATCCACCCCAGCGCAGGGTCCATATTCCGGAAGATTGAAGGCGTCGGAGCGGGCCGGCTCATCGACCAGTGCGGGCTGAAGGGCTTCCGGATCGGCGGGGCGCAGGTGTCGTTCCTCCACGCGAACATCATCGTCAACCGCGGCGATGCCACGGCGCGCGACGTCCGTGCTCTGATCGCCGAGATCCAGTCGCGGGTCGAGGAACGGTTTGGCGCTCGCCTTGAACCCGAAATCGGCTTCGTAGGCGAGTTCTAGTCCGGCCCGTCGCGCCCGTCGGCCACGGCTCGCAGCTTGTCGAGCACCGCCGTGGCCAAGCCTGGCGTCGATCGGGCGTCAGCCAGGGCCCGCGTCACGGCCAGATGGGCTGCCTCGTCGGCGGCAATCGTCCCGCATGCGTGGCGTATTTCGGCCGCCAGCTCGGCCGGGGCGGT
>JAYEKC010000052.1:0-25457 GCA_034716715.1 Gemmatimonadota bacterium
GTCGCAGCAGGAGATGCTGCAGGAGACCATCAAGCAGGACACGCGCCATTTCAACGGCTCGGTGCGGGCGAGCTACATCCCCACCGCGACGCTCAATTTCGACGCCACGTTCGGCATCGACTTCACGGCGCAGCGCTCGGCCGAGTTCCTGCCGTTCGGCAACAACGTGGACCTTCGCACCAACCGCGCGAACAGCGGCCAGGCCAGCGTGGACGACCGCTCGAACCAGGTCCTGACGCTTTCGGTGAACGGTGGCTGGACGACGAACCCGCTCGGCCTGTCGTCGAACCTGATCTTCGGCGCGCAGGGTTACATCACCAAGACCAACGACGAGTCGGGCAACACCACGAGCTTCCCGGGCCCCGGCATCGAGGTGCTCGGCGGCGGCGCGAGCCCGCAGGTGTACGAGAGCTTCAGCTCCATCGTGAACACCGGCGTGTTCGCGCAGGAACAGATGGGTTGGCACGACTGGGTGTTCGTCACGGGCGGCGGCCGGTACGACTACAACAGCGCGTTCGGCAAGACGTCGGGTGGCGTGTTCTACCCGCAGGCGTCGTTCTCGCTGGTGCTCAGTGACCGGGCGGGCTACAAGGAGAGCTTCCTTGGTCGCCACATCAACACCCTCCGCATTCGCGGCGCCCTCGGCAAGGCGGGCCGGCAGCCGGGCGCGTTCGACAAGCTCACCACGTACCTGCCGCTGACGGCGTCCACCGGCGCCGGCCTCGTGCCCGGCAACCTGGGCAACCCGAACCTGAAGCCAGAGATCTCGACGGAAATGGAGCTGGGCGCCGAGCTGGGCCTGCTGAACGACAACCTCTCGGTGGAGTTCACGCGCTGGCAGCGCACCCTGAAGGACGCGCTGGTGGCCCGGCAGTTCCCGGTCACGGGCGGCTTCCGCTCCCTGCAGCTCGACAACATCGGCGAAATGCAGTCGTGGGGCTACGACCTCAAGCTCAAGGCCTACGTCATCAACCGCACCAACCTCTCGGCCGACGTGTTCGCCTCGACGGCGTTCCTCAGCCAGATCGTGACGAGCCTCGGCGGCGCGCCGCCGCTCAAGGTGGGCGGCAGCTACCCGCGGTACCGCAACTGGATCAAGCAAGGCTGGGCCCCAGGCTCGTTCTTCGGCGCCAGGATCCCCGAGCCGTGCGCGGCCGGCGCGACCAAGGCCGCCGATGGTTCCATCTGCCTCGCCGCGGGCCAGGTGCCGTTCACGGTGCCGGGTTCAGGCACGCCGGCCGGCCAGCCGAGCACCGAAGCGCAGATGCTGACGTACCTGTCGGTGCCGCGGACGGCGGGCAACATCGCGCCGCTCCAGTCAATCAACCCGACGTCGAACGACGTGTACGACCACTACTACGGCAAGCCGCTGCCCGACTTCGAGGGCGCATTTGGCGGCTCAGTGACGTGGCGCCGCAACTGGCGACTCTCCACCAACTTCGAGTATCGCGGCGGGCATTACACGATCTCGAACCTGACCTCGGCGTTCCGCACCGGCAGCCCCACCAACGGCGGCAACACGCAGGAACGCGCCCAGGTGGAAATGACGCTGCAGAACCCGGCGAGCACCCCGCAGCAGCGGCTCGACGCGGCCAAGAAGTACTGGTACGACCTCGTGGCGCTCACGCCGTACGACGGCGCTCACCAGCAGATGCCGGGCGACTTCATCCGGTGGCGCGAGCTGAGCCTGACGTACACCGCGCCGACGGACTGGGCGCGCCGCATCGGCGGGTCGGACATGTCCATCACGTTCGCCGCGCGGAACTTCATGCTCTGGACGAAGTACCCAGGCGTGGACCCGGAGGTCAACATCTACGGCCGAGGCTCGGGCGGCGGGACCGACCAGAACGTCGGCGAGTCCATCGACGCGTTCGGGTTCCCGATCCCGCGCTCGCTTTCCCTCAACATCCGCGTGGGGTTCTAATCCAATGACGACTCCACAGACTTTCGCCAACGGTACGCGCCGGGCCTTCCGCCTGGCCGCCGGAGCCGGCCTGCTGCTCGTGATGTCGGCGTGCCAGAGCCTGCTCGACGTGAACAACCCGAACAACATCGCCGAGACCGCGCTCGACAACCCCTCGGCGATGGGCCCGGAGGCCAGCGGCCTCCTGGCCGCCACCACGCGGATGCTCGGCGCCACGACCATCGTGTACGCCGACGCGACCGATGAAATGCAGTGGATCGGCTCGCGCGACGCGTGGGGCGAGCTCGATCGTGGCGCCATCGGCGACTACGTGAACGAATTCGCCGACGGCGCCTTCCCGTACGCCGGCGAGGCGCGTTACCTCGCCGACGCAACCATCGCCCGGCTCGAGGGGTTCGTGTCGTCGGGCAAGGTAACGTCGAAGGCGGACCTGCTCCGCTCGTACGTGTACGGCGCGGTCGTCTATTCGTCCATCGCGGACATGTACGACGACTTCGCGTTCTCGAACAAGACCGTCGCCGCGGCCCCGGTGGGGCGGGCGAACATGGGGACGCTGTACGACAAGGCGGTCGGCTACCTCGACAAGGCGCTCGCCATCGCCACCTCGAATGCCGACAAGTACAACATCCTGGCGCTCCGGGCGCGCATCAAGCACGGCAAGGCGGTGTGGCAGAAGATCACGCCCACATCGTCGAGCGCCCCCGCCAACCCGCTCGTGAACGACGCCGGAGCGGTATCCGACGCCACGGCGGCAATCGCCCTGGCCTCGGCCGACGCCAGCTTCGACCTGGTGAACAACCAGGAGGCCACGGCCGGCATCAACGTCTGGTACGAAGTGAACGGCCGCAACGAAAGCAGCCCGGGTTCCGCGTACGCCGTGGACCCGCTGAGCACGACGAACAAGTACGTGGCGGCGCTGAAGGACCCGATTTCGGGGACTGCGGATCCGCGCATCCAGGCGCGCCTGACGGCGTTCAAGGGATTCGGCACGCTGGCCGGCACGCTCTGGATCACCAACACCCGCGAGCTCCGGCTGATCCTGGCCGAGGCGGCCCTGGCGGGCGGCAACACCGCCGAGTTCACGAACCAGATCAACCAGGTGCGGGCTCTCGACGGCAAGCCGGCGTTCGCCGGGCAGATCGGCAACACGCAGATGCTGGCGTACGAGCGGCAGGCCCAGCTCTGGCTCATGCGGCGGCGCCTGATGGACATGTACCGGTTCGGCCAGAAGGATCCGAAGTGGGTGGCCGACCCGAACTACGCCAACAGCTTCACGACGGTCGGCCTGCTGTTCCCGATTTCCAACATCGAGCGCCTCGCCAATCCGTGCATCACGGACGCGGCGAAGTGCAAGTAGCAGGCACCGGAGCACCGTAGGGCGTGGGGGGGGGGGGGGGGGGGCGCCCCCCCCCCCGCCCCACGAGCTTTCCGGCATCCGCGGCATCAGCCGCGCTCATCCCCCAGGAGGCAGTGCAGCGATGATGCAGTACAGGCGGGCGATGGGTGTCGCCCTGGGCGTGCTGATGGCCTTCAATACCGCGTGCTACTCGTTCGTCCCGGCGGCACAGGGCCTCGCGCCACAGGCCGGCGACCAGGTCCGCGTGCGGTTCAACGCCGACGGAACGGCGGGCATGACTTCGGCGCTCGGCCCGGGTGTCGAGGCCGCCGAGGGAACGCTCAACGAGAGCCGTCCGGACGGCAGCGTCGTGGTGGGCGTGGTGCAGGTGAGACTCACCGCCGGCGTCGACCGGTTCTGGTCGGGGCAGAACGTCGTGACGATTCCCGCGACATACATCGCGGGTCTCGACGTCAGGCGGTCTGACCGTGGCAAGACCCGGGCGGCGATCATCGGCGGGGCCCTGGCCATCGGCGTCATCTTCGCCTTGGCGCTGGCCACGGGGGGCGCACACGGCAACGCGTCGCCAGACACCCAGCCGACGCCGTAGCGGGATTCCGGGGCGGCATCGCCGCCTGAGGCGCCCGATACGGGCGTTACGCGGTCGTCTTGTGGTACATACGGGCTGAGAGCATCAGGACGGCCGCCCCCGCCACCGCCAGCCCAGCGATCTCGCGCCACGCTGTCTCGATGCCGCCGCCGCGCACCAGCACGGCCCGCATCACCCAGACGAGGTGCCGCACCGGAGTTGCCGAGCCGACCCACTGCGCCCACGCGGGCATTGACTCGAGCGGCGTGAACATGCCGCTCATCAGCAGGTAGACCATCAACAGGAAGAACGACACGAACATCGTCTGTTGCTGCGTGCGCGTGATGGTGCTCACGAAGAGGCCGATGCCGAGTGCCACGGTGAGGTATACGCCGGCGCCGAGGATCACCACCCACACCGGTCCACGGAGCGGAATCCCGAACAGCAGCCGACCCGCCACCAGCCCGACGATGAACAACGCCATGCCCGTGATCCACGACGGGATGAGCTTGCCGGCGATGAAGTCGATCCGGCGGAGCGGCGTGACGTTGATCTGCTCGAGCGTGCCGAGCTCGCGCTCCCGGGCGATGTTCTGCGCCGTGACGAGGGTGCCGATGATCGTCACCAGCGACACGAGAATCGCCGGCACCATGTAATGCTGGTAGTTCCGCGTCACGTTGAACCAGAGGCGCGGGCGCACGTCGAGGGCTCCCGGGCGCGCCATCCCGACGGTGACGGTCGCGGCGTCGGCGAGGCCGTCGGCGCCGACGCCCCGCACAGTCACCGGCAGGACCGTGGCGCGGTCGCGCGCAAAATCACCGAGGATTTGCTGGGCATAGCCCGTGATGAGGCCGGCGACGGCACCCTCCTCGGCGTTCACCGAGAGCTGGACGGGCGCCGCGCGGTCGCGCACCAGGCGCTCCTCGAACCTGGGCGGGATGTGGACGATCATCGACGCGCGCCGTTCGATCAGGTCGCGCTCGGCGTCGGCGGCCGACGACGTGACCCGCTCCACCTGGAACTGGCGTCCCCCTTCGAGGCGCGCCGCCAGGGCCCGGGATGTCGTCGTGCGGTCCTGGTCCACGATGACGACGTGCGTGTCCTTGATGGCAAAGGTGGCGGCGTTGGACAGCACGAGGAGCTGGACGAAGGGGATGAACAGGAGTTGCGCCATCGTGGCCTTGTCGCGCACGATCTGCAGGAACTCCTTGCGGACGAGAAAGCGGATTGCGCGCATGGTCAGGAGAGCCGGACGGCGAGGCGGCGGATGCCCACGGTGAGCAGCACAGCCGTGATGCCCGCCAGGATGAGCGTCTCGTGCCAGAGGTCGGCGAGCGTCGCGCCCTTGAGCATCACGCCGCGGACGATGACGACGAACCAGCGGGCCGGGACCACGTTCGAGACCACCTGCAACGGCCAGGGCAGTGCGCTGATGGGGAAGATGAAGCCCGAGAGCAGGAGCGTCGGGAGCATCGTGCCCGCCAGCGCCGCCATCATCGCCACGCGCTGGGTCTGCGCGCTGGTGGAGATCACGATGCCCATTGAGAGTGCCGTGAGGATGTAGAGCACCGACTCGGCGAGCATCAGCACCGTGCTGCCCCGTACCGGGACACCGAAGATGAACTGCGCCGCCGCGAGCACGAGCACGACGTCGAGGAAGCCGAGGGCGACGTATGGCGCGACCTTCCCGATCACCACCTGCCGCGGCCGCAGCGGCGACACCAGCAGCATTTCCATCGTCCCGTACTCCTTCTCGCGCACGATCGTGATCGCGGTCATCAGCGCGGAGACGATGGTGAGCACGTACGCGATGAGGCCGGGGACGAACAGGTTGACGCTCTCCAGGGTGGGATTGAACCGCATGCGCGTCTGCACGTCGATGCGGGGAACGCCGGCTGCTGCGGTTCGCTCGGCGTCCCATCGCCGGATGACGGCGAGCGCGTCGGCTTCCATGATGCCACCGGTGTTCGGATCGGCGCCGTCGGTGACGACCTGGATGGGCACCCGTTCGCCGCGCCGCAGGCGATCGGCGAAGCCCGTGGGCAGTACCACGGCCTGGCGCACGTCGCCGCTGCGGAACTGCTCGTCGAGCGCCGCAATGCTCGCGACGGTGCCAACCAGGTGGTACGTGTCGGACGCGCCGTCGAAGCGCGCCCGCAACGACGCCGTCGCCGCATCGGGCTGCGGTTCGACGATGGCGAGCCGGATGCCCTTCACGTCGGATCGGACGGCATATCCGAAGAGCACCACCTGGGCCACGGGCATCCCGATCAGCACCAGAAGGGTCTGCCAGTCGCGGAGGATGTGCCGCACCTCCTTGACCACAAACCCGAGGAACGCGCCGGGGTGCATCACGCCGCCGCCCCGGGGCGGGCCAGCCGGAAGAACAACTCGTCGAGCGTGGCCACGCCCGCTTCCGCCTTGACGTCCTCCGGCGAACCCATCGCCGCGATGCGGCCGTCCACCATGATGGAGAGCCGGTCGCAGTACTCGGCTTCGTCGAGGTAGTGGGTCGTGACCAGCACCGACGTGCCCGAAGCCGCCGTTTCGTAGATCATTTCCCAGAACCGGCGCCGCGTGATGGGGTCCACGCCGCCTGTGGGCTCGTCGAGGAACACGATCCGCGGCCGGTGCAGCAATGCGACGGAGAATGCGAGCTGCTGTTTCCAGCCCAGCGGAAGCACCTTCACCAGGTTGCGCTCGTGCGCCGCGAGCCCGAGCCGGTCGAGCAGTGCGCCGCGCCGATCGGCGATCGTCGCGTCGTCGAGCCCGTAGATGCCGCCGTACAGCTCGATGTTCTCGCGCACGGTGAGGTCGTCGTAGAGCGAGAACCGCTGGCTCATGTACCCGATGTTGCGGCGGATCTCCTCCGACTGCGTGGCCACCGCGAATCCAGCGACGGTCGCCTCGCCTTCGGTCGGCGTCAGGAGGCCGATCAGCATCCGCATGGCCGTCGTCTTGCCGGCGCCGTTCGCGCCGAGGAAGCCGAACACTTCGCCCGGGAGCACGTGGAACGAGATGCGGTCCACCGCGGTGAACGTGCCAAACCGCCGGGTGAGCCCCACGGCGTCGATGGCGCGCGCCTCGGTGGCGGGGCCAGCCGCCGCGCCGCCCGCGGCACGCGGCGGGATGCCCGGGTCCCTGGTCGTCATGCCACGTTCTCCGCGCCCGCCATGTCCCACATGAACGCATCCTCGATGCCGGCCTCGACGGGCTCCACGCGGGCGTCGAACCGCTGGTCCCGGAGCCACGCCGTGAGTTCCGTGGCGAGGTGCGCCGCGTCGGCACTGGCGCGGTCGTCCGTGAAGTGCAGCGTCGTCCCGAACGGCCAGACGCTGGCGGCATGCGGGTGCGACCTGAGGGCCGACAGCAGGCCGAGGCGGTTCGCGGCCTGGGCGCCGCCCGGCCCGGCGGCCGACACAGCGAGCAGCGGGCGCGGATACGCCGCGCGCACCGCCGCCGGCGCGGCCGTGCGGAGGATGCGTCCGTGCTGCACCAGCGCCACGCGGTCGCAGCGCGACGCCTCGTCCATGTAGGGCGTGGACACCACGATCGTCAGGCCGCCCTCCCGGAGCCGCGCCAGCAGGTCCCAGAACTCGCGCCGCGATACCGCGTCGACGCCGGTGGTCGGTTCGTCGAGAAAGAGGATCTCCGGGGCGTGCACGAGCGCGCAGCACAAGGCCAGCTTCTGCTTCATCCCGCCGGAGAGCGCGGCCGCGCGCCGGCCGGCGAACGGCGCGAGTTGGCGCCAGATGGGCTCGATGTTGGCCATGCCGGCCTCCACCGTCGTGCCGAACACGCTCGCGTAGAACGTCAGGTTCTCGAGCGCCGTGAGGTCGGGGTAGAGCGAGAACCGTCCCGGCATGTAGCCTACCCGTGGACGCAGGCCCCAGATGTCCTTCGCCGGGTCGAGGCCCAGCACGCGCGACTCGCCTTCGTCGGGCAGGTACAGCGTCACGAGCACCCGGAACAGCGTCGTCTTCCCGGCGCCGTCAGGTCCGATGAAGCCGAAGATCTCGCCGGGTGCGACGTCGAACGACACGTGATCGAGTGCGACCACGTCGCCGAAGCGCTTGGTGAGTCCGCGGGCCCACACGGCCGGGTTGCCGGCCTGCGCCGCGTTCACGGCGTGGCGTCCCGGAGCACGAGCTCGCCCGGCATGCCGATCTTCAGCGAGCCATCAGGGTTTGCCACGGCGACCTTCACGGCGTAGACCTGCGTGACGCGCTCCTCGCGCGTCTGGATCGGCGTCGGCGTGAACTCGGCGCGCGACGCCACCCACGTCACGCGGCCCTGGAGCGAGCGCAGGCCGCCGGCCATGCCCGAATCCACCTGCACCCGCACCATCGCCCCGACCTTCACCTGCGCGAGCTGGTTCTCGGCGACGTAGGCGCGCAGGACGAGCGAGTCGAGCGCCGCGATCTTCGCGATCGGCGTGCCCGGAACGGCGAGTTCACCGGGCTCGACGTACTTCGCCAGCACCATGCCGGCCGACGGCGCGACGATGCGCGCCCGCCGGATGCGGTCCTCGAGCGTGGCGACCTGCGCGTTCACGCCGCCGAGGTTGCGCGTGACTGTTTCCCGCGCGGCACGCGCCGCCCCGGCCTGCGCCTGGAGCGTGCGGAGGTCGCGCGTCGCCGCGTCGGACTGCTGCGCCGTGGCCGCGGACGCCGACACGAGGCGCAGCACGCGGTCGTAGGTGCGTTGCGCCACGGTGAGCTGGGCCTCGACCACCTGGAGCTGGGCGTCCGCCTCGGCCATCTGGGCTTCGGCCGCTGCCCGCCGCGCGCGCAGCTCGCCGCGCTGGAGCAGGAGCGGAACCGAGTCCACCGCGGCGATCACGTCGCCGGCGGCGACCCGGGTGCCTTCATCGGCGCGCACGGACGTGAGTCGTCCGCCGACCTCGGCGCTTATGGTAACCTCGGTGGCCTCGAATGTACCGTAGGCGTCCGGCTGGGGCGCCGAGCACGCGGCCGCGAACGCGGCCAGAAGGAAGGGGACGGGCAAGCGCATGGTGGTGTCCTCAGCGGGGCGTGAGCCCGAGGGTGGTGACGATGTTGGCTTCGGCCTGGGCGAGTTCCACGCGGTGCTGCTCGCGCGCGAGCCGGGCGGTGGTGAGGTCCGACCGCAGGCCCACGGCCTCGGCGGCGGTGATGACCCCTTCCCGTCGCTGGGCTTCGCCCTGATCGAGTGCTTCCTGGCGCAGTGCGATCACCTCGTCGTCGGTGGCGAGCTGCGCGCGGAGCCGCGCCCGGTTGTCGAGATCGCCCTGCACCGCCCGGGCGAACTGCTCGGCCAGCGCCCGCTCCTGTGTGGCGAGCACCTGTTGCTGGAGGGTCGCGATCTCCCCGTTCCGCGCGGCGCTGCCCCACGTGAACGGCCGCCACTCGACCTTCACGCCGGCCTGCCAGAATCCTGCCGGGTCGGCCTTGAATTGGTTGAGGCCAGGCCGGCCGTAACCGCCTTCGGCGAAGGCCATGACCTTCGGGCGATTCTCGACGCCGGCGAGGTCGCGCTCACGGCCGAGTCGTTCGCGGGCAAGCTCGAGTTGGCTGAACTCCGGGCGCGCCCTGAGCGCGGCCGGGCCGCCGGCCGAATCGATGGCGCCCAGCTGCGCCGACCAGTCGGGGAGCGGAAGCGCCGCCGAGTCGGCGATGGCGACGCCCGTCAGGCGCCGGAGGTTGGTGAGCGCGGCCTGCCGGGACGCGCGCACCTCGGCGAGCCGGGCCTGCGCATTGCGCCACTCGGCGCGCACCGTCGCGCTGTCGCGGCCGAGCGCGGCGCCGGCCCGCACGCGTTCACGGGTTTCGGCGAGGACGGATTCGAGCTGCGCCACCGCGGAGGCCAGGACCCGCTCGTTGCTCTGGAGCAGCACCGCTGCGAAGAACGTGTTGGTGACCTCGGTGCGGAGCGGCTGGAGCGCGGCGTCCACGCCACTGAGGTTTTCGGCGAGGCGAGCCGTCTCCACCGCCTCGCGGCGTCCCGTTCCGCCACCGTCGTACAGCACCTGGGAAACGTCCATCGCGCCCGACCATCGATCCCTGGGCGGGATCGGCACCGAAACGCCGGGCACCTTGAGCGAGAGGTAGGTGACGTCGCTCGCGTGGGAATTGCTCGCGGAAACGGTGAACTGCGGCCTGAGCCCGTCCCGGATGGAACGGACCTGCAGGGTCGTCGCGTCGCGGAGCAGGTCGCGCTGCGCGGCGCGCGCATCGCGGGCGACGGCCGCGCGCTGCAGGTCGGCGAGGGTCGGGGGTGGCTGCTGCGCCCGGGCGGGCTGGGCCAGCGCCAGCAGGGCGGCAAGGGAGACCACGTGTCTCATGGGCGAAGTCCTGCGAGGAAGAGGTCGGCGAGCGTGCGGCGCCGCTCGGCGATGAACTGGCGGAACGTCGTCCCGCGGCCGAGCACAAACTTCTCGAGCGCGGGGCGCATGACGAACGGGAAGACAATCGAGGCGAGGAGCGAAACGACGAACTGGCGAGCGTCCGTCGCGCGGATGCGCCCCGCGGCCTGGGCGGCGTCGAGCTGGCGCTGGAGCGCGTCGAGCGGCGGCGCGCCCATCCGCGTCATCAGGGCGGCCATCCGCTCCGGGTGCGTATGCATCTCGGCAGCGATGAACCCCGGGAGGTACGGCCGTTCGGCGAGGAAGTCGATCTCGAAGTCGACGACGTCGCGCACCTTCTGCTCGATGGTGCGCTCCGGGTCGCCGAGGATCGCGAACAGGCGGGGGAAGAGCGTGCGCTGCGCCTCGGCGAATACCTCGCGGGCGAGGGCCTCCTTGGTGCCGAAGTAGTAGTGGAGGAGCGCCTTGTTGACTCCCGCCTCGTCGGCGATGGTCTGCGTGCGGGCCTTGGCCGTGCCGCTGCGGAGGAACACGGTGTGGGCGGCGGCGAGGATCCGGTCGCGCGTGTCCGGTGCGTGGGGCGGCGGCGTTTTACCGGACAGTTTAACCATACGGTTAAATGGTAACCCGGCGGCGCCGGAGCGCAAGTGGGCCGGCCTGGTTCCGGGCGTGGACCGCCCGGGTTGCGGGCGTGGACCGCCGCGGCGTACCGTTCGGCATCCTGTCGTCGGCGACGCCTCCGGCCCCGCCGATCCCCGCTCGCCCCATGCGTTGGAGCCGTCCCATGACCATCAGCCGCCGCGACTTTCTCGCCACGTCCGCTGCCGCCGCTGCGGCCGCGGCCCTCATCCGCCCGCGCGCCCTGGCGGCGTTCCAGGGGCAGGCCGCGCAGCCGGTGTTCACGCCCATCCGGCGGAACGTCGGGTTCTTCACCATGCGCGGCGGCACCATCGGGTACCTCGTGAACGACGGCGCCGTGGTCGCCATCGACAGCCAGTTCCCGGCCGAGGCGTCGGCCTTTCTCGCGGGCCTCAAGGAGCGTTCCGGCGGCCGCGGGGTGGACTTCCTCATCAACACGCACCACCATGGCGACCACACGGGCGGGAACATCTCGTTCAAGGGAGTCGCCAGGAAGGTCGTCGCGCACGCGAAGGCGGCCGAGCACATGCACAACCCGCCGGGCCAGCCGGCGCCCACGGCCGAGCAGCTGTACCCCGACACGACGTTCACGGATGCGTGGTCAGCCGACGTGGGCGACGAGAAGGTGTGGGCGAAGTTCTACAGCCGGGCGCACACCAGCGGCGACGTCGTGATCACGTTCGAGAAGGCGAACGTGGCCCACATGGGCGACCTGATGTTCAACCAGCGGCACCCGGTGGTGGACCGCGCGGCCGGCGCCACGCTGCGCGGCTGGATGACCGCGGTGCAGCACGCGACGCGCGACCACACGGCCGACACGATGTACATCTTCGGCCACGCGAACACGAACCTTCCCGTGACGGGAACGCGGGCCGACGTCGCCCGTTTCCAGGACTACCTGGGCGCCGTCCTCGCGTTCGTCGAGGCGCAGGTGAAGGCCGGGCACTCGCGCGACGAGGTGCTCGCGATGCGCGACCCGCTCCGGGGCTTCGAGTCGTTCGGTCCGTTCGGGCAGGCCAACCCGCGCGAGATCCTCACCTGCGCGTACGAGGAAGTCACCACCGGCCACTGACGCCGGGTGCGGGCCGCGGCGGGGGCGCCCGACCGCGGGCGCCCCGCCGGCTCTACCGCGCCACCCGGCCGAGCATAGCCGCCGCGGCGGTGAGCCGCGCGGCCAGCGCCCGCACCTGCGCGTTGGCCCTGTCCCAGTCGCCGGCGTCCACCGCCTCCGTGATGCCGGGCAGCGTCATCGCGTCGTAGGTCGGCTTCGGGGCGTAGAGGGCGTGCCGGAACCACGGCCGCCCGGGGATGCCGTCAGGCAGCAGCAGTTGCTGTTCGAGCGCCCGGGCTGCGGCGTTCAGCGCCCGGACCTGCGCCGTGTCGCGCGCGCCCCCCGCGAGCGCGCCCTCGACGCGCACGTTGAACGCCGTTCCCGCGTCGAGCCACGCGCGTTGCGCCGCGCGCAGCGTGCCGAGGTCCACGTGCTCCGGCATTCCCGGCTTCTTCGCGAGGGCGTCGATGAACTCACCCACCCGTTTCGCGTAGAACGCGAAGTCCATGGGCAGCACATCGGCGTTGGCGAGTCGCAGCGCCATCCGCCCCCACACGTCGGCCATCGCCGTCATGTAGCGGAAGCCGGGGTCACCGAAGTGCGTCATCCAGTAGTAGTCGTCGTAGATGGAGTGGTAGACGCCATACGGGCCGTCGAAGTCCATGCCGACGATGGGCAGGCCGAGGAAGTTCAGGAATACGGTGTAGTCGCTCCCGCTCCCCAGTTCGTTGTCGGGCAGGTCGATCGGGCCCGTGACCGGTGTGCTCGAGGCCCCGCCGCCGCCGATGACGGACTCGCGCGCCTTCTGCCGGCCCCGCATCCACGCGTCCAGGACGCTGCCGCCGCTGGCGGGGTCGGTGACGTCGCGGGCCACCTCCGTCACCAGGCGGTTGAGGCTCGCGACGTTGCCCGCCTCGAAGTCGGGACCGCTGACGGACCCGTCCACGTTGAGGTACGCGACGCCGTTGCGCCGGAGTTCGTCCGCGAACTGCTCGCCCCACTCGGTGCTTCCGGTGAGGTGCCACTCCTCGGCGTCCCAGCTCGCGAACACGAGCGTGCGTTTCGGGCGCCTGCCCTCGCGCGCGAGGCCGCCGAGCACGCGCGCGAGCTCGAGCTGCGTGGCCGTGCCGCTGCTCGGGTCCACGGCGCCGAACACCCACGCGTCGCGGTGGTTGCCGAGCACGACGAGCTTGTCGGGTTCCTCGCTGCCGCGGATGCGACCCTCGACCACCCAGATCGGGCGCGTGGCGCTGTCGACGTCCACTTTCACCCGCACGGTGGTGGGGCCCGGGCCGCCGCGGTAGGTGAGCGGGAGCGCGCCCCGCATTTCCTTCGGCACCTCGGGGCCGCCGAGGGTGGCGAGCAGCGGCTGCGCGTCGCGCGCCGACATCGGCACCATCATGACGGTGGGCGCGCTCCGGGCCTCCGCGATCGGGATGCGTCGCGCGCCGGGCACGGACGCCCAGCCCGGCGTGAGCGGGTCGCCCGGGACGATGAAGTCGTACGTGATGGAGCCCCGCTGGATGTGGCTCAGCGGCCCCCACGGGCCGTCGGGGAACACGGCCCCCTTGCTCGCGCCGTCCTGCTGCGGGTCGGAATAGATGAGCACGGCCTTCAACCCGCGCTGCTGCGCGACGAGCGCCTTGTAGCCACGGTAGCTGTACGGCACGGAATAGCGCACGAGCGCGATCTTGCCCTCGAGCGACACGCCATGCTGCTCGAGCCAGTCGTAGTCGGCGGGATTCCCGCTGCTCGCGTACACGAGCTCGCCGGTCACGTCGCCCGCGCCGGACATGCCGAGGTACGTGAGGCCAGGATCCTGTTTCGTGTCGGGGTCCACCGCGACCACGTCTTCCTTCAGCGACAGCCGCCGCCGTTCGGGCGCCGTCATCTCGACCGTGACCTCGCGCGGCCACGGCAGGTACACATCGTACCGGTGGATGCGAACGTCGTCGAGGCCGAACGCGCGGTACTTCGCGGCCACCCAATCGGCGAGCTCCTTGTTGCGGTCGCTCCCGGCGGGGTGCGGGGCGCGGGTGAGCTCGCGGAAGTACGCGCCGGTGGAATCGCGGCTCAGCCGCCCGGCCAGCAGCGCCTCGACGGCGCGTTCCCGTTCCGCCGCGGCGGCACTGAAGCCGCCCATTGCCGGTGGTTGCTGCGCGGCGCCCGTGGCCAGCAGGGCGAGCGCGGCGGCGAAGACGTTGCGGATGACTCGCATGATGGTCGAAGTCTCGTCAGGAGGTGGAGGTCACGCGCGCACCGCGCCGGCCGCGGCGCGCGCGGCACGCGCGGCACGGGCGGCACGGTGCGCCACCTTGTAGATGGGCCAGCCGGCCGCGATGAGCACCGCGCCCCAGCCGAGGGCTTCCCATCCCGACCCGTAGAACGCCCACACGCTGAACGCGATGGCGAGCGTGGCCGCCACCCACGCGCCCAGGCTGCGGGGCAGGCGGCCGTCGCGCAGGAAGCGCACCGCCGCGATGGCGCACAGGAGGTACATCACGAGGCTGGTGGCCGTGGAGAGCAGGGCCGCGAAGTTGTACGCCGCGACGCCCACCTTGGTGTACGCCATCGTAGTGAGCGCGGTCGTGACCACACCGCCGAGGAGCAGGGCGTGCCGGGCGGCGCCGCGCGCGTTGCGGTGCCCGAACCAGGAGGGAAGCGTTCCCGAGCCGGCCATCGCCGCGGGCAGCTCGCCGCCGAGCAGCAGCCAGCCGTTCAGGCATCCGAAGCAGCTGACCACGGCGCAGAACGCGACGAACCCGCCGGCGACGTCGCCCCACGAGAGCGCGATGAAGTCGGATACGGGCGCCTTCGACGCGTGCACCGCATCGGCCGGAAGCATCAGCGCCACCGCGCACGTGGCGATGAGGCTGAGCATCCCGCTGAACGCGGTACCGATCATCGTGGCGCGGGGCACGGTGCGGGCGGGGTCGTCCACGGCATCGGCGGGCACGGTCGCGCTCTCGAGACCGAGCATGGCGTAGAGCGTGAGGCCGAGCGCGCCCGACGTTCCCGCGAGCGTCAGCGTCCCGGCCTCGAGCGGCGGCAGCGTGGCCATCCCGCCCCCCGCCAGCCGCCACGCGGCGAGGCCGATCACGGCGGCGAAGGGCAGCACCTTCACGACCGACGTCACGAACTGCACCACGCCGGCGTCGCGAAGCCCGCGCAGGTTCACGAGCGTCAGGAGCCAGATGCCCGCGTACGCAGTGATGGGCTCGCCCAGCGGCATTGTGCCGATGGACGGCACGAGCCGGGTGGCGTAGCTCACGCCGGCGATCGTGATGGCCGCATTCGCGGACCAGATGCTCATGATGTAGCCCCACGCGCCGAGGAACGCGACGCCGTCGCCGAACCCCACGCGCATGAACCCGTAGCTGCCGCCGGCGCCGGGAAGCGCCCGCGAGAGCATCGCGAACACCCACGCGAGCGCACGCGACCCGATCGCCGTGACGACCCAGGCCGCGACCGCGTTCCACCCGAACGGCGCCAGCCCGGCCGGCAGCATGAAGATCGCCGACCCGATGATGTTGCCGACGACGAGCGCGGTCGCCAGCCAGAGGCCGAACTTGCGGCGCGGCGCGCTGGCCGCGGTCACGGCGACGGCGGCGCTCACCCGGCCGCCTCCGTGAGCGACCGGTCGAGGATCGCCACCGCCTCGTCGACGTGCGCGTTGGTCACGACCAGCGGCGGCATGAACCGCACCGTGCTGAGGCCGCACGAGAGGAGCAACAGCCCGTTGTGGAATGCGCGCGTGAGCACGGCGTCGCACAGCTGCTCGGCCGGCGCCTTCGTCGTGCGGTTTTCGACGAGCTCCATGCCGATCATGAGTCCCTTGCCGCGAACGTCGCCGATGCAAGCGTGCTTCGCCTGCAGTTCGCGCAGCCGTTTGATGAAGTGCTCGCCCACGCGGGCCGCGTTCGCCGCGTATTCGCGCTCGACGAGTGCGAGCGTGGCGAGGGCCGCGGCGCAGCAGACCGGGTTACCCCCGAACGTGTTGCCGTGGGCGCCGCGCTTCCAGCGTTCCATGATGGACTTCTTCGCGACGACCATCCCGATCGGCATGCCCGACCCCAGCCCCTTGGCGAGTGTCATCACGTCGGGCACCACGCCGAAGTGCTGCGCGGCGAACATCCTTCCCGTCCGCCCCACGCCGCACTGCACCTCGTCGAACACGAGGAGGATGCCGTGCTCGTCGCACAGCGCGCGCAGACCCTGCAGGAAGCCGTCTGGCGGCACGAGGTAGCCGCCCTCGCCCTGGATGGGTTCGACCACAATTGCGGCGACTTCCTTCGGCGGCACGTTGTGCCGGAACAGCATGCGGATGTAGTCGAGCACCGCCTGGCCCTGGTCCGCGCCCGAGAACAGCGGGCGGTACGGATTGGGGTAGGGCACGTGCGTGACGCCCGGCATCGTCGGGAAGAAGCCGGCCTGCTGCGTGTACTTGCTGCTCGTGAACGAGAGTGAACCCATCGTCCGCCCATGGAACGCCCCGAGAAAGCCAATGAAGCGGCCGCGCCCGGTGACGTAGCGCGCCAGCTTGAGCGCGCCCTCCACCGCCTCCGTCCCGCTGTTGCCCATGAAGCTCAGCACCGGTTCGCCCTGCATCGGGTCGAGCGCGGCGACCTTCTCGGCGAGCTGCACCTGCCGCTCGTGCCAGTAGTCGCTCGAGATGTGGAGGAAGTCGTCGGCGGCGTCCTTGATGGCCTGCACCACCTGCGGGTGGCAGTGTCCCGTGGCGCACACCGCGATGCCGGCGGCGAAATCGAGGAACCGGTTGCCGTCCACGTCCCACACCTCGGCGCCGCGCCCCTTCGCCATCGCGAACGGGTAGTCCCGCGGGTAGCTCGGGCTCACGACCTGCTTGTCGCGGGCGATCAGGGCCTGCGTGTTCGGGCCGGGAAGGTGCATGCCAGCGTCTCGTCGGTGGAGGTCAGGAGGTGAAAGGTACGGCGCACCTCACGGAAGGGCGATGCGAACCGGCCGGGCGTGCGCTTCCTTCGTGCGCCGATGCAGGTCGCGCAGCACCTCGAGCTCGTGCGCGGAGGGCGGCGCGATCACTTCGGGCCGTTGCGCCACCCGCAGCGGCCAGCCGGCGGCGGCGACCGCGGCGCTTGCCGACACGCCCTCGTAGAGCGCCGTGAGGGTGAGCTCCTTCGCCGCGGCGTCGGGCGTGAGCACGCCGAAGTCGGTGATCACCGCCTGCGGCCCGCGGCCGCGCATCCCGAGGGCCGCGCGGTCGCCGGGGCCGTCGCCGAAGCCGACGCTCGTCCGGAACGGCAGCGCCGCCACGAACGTGCGAGGGCTCTGCTTCATCACGACGAACACGTCGCGGGCGTGCGCGGCGATTTCGGGCGCACCGCCCGCGCCCGGGAGTCGCACGGCGGGAGCGCCGTAGTCGCCGATGACCGTGCTGTTGAGGTTGCCGAACCGGTCGACCTGCGCCGCGCCGAGGAAGCCGACGTCCACCCGGCCGCCCTGGAGGTAGTGCGTGAAGATCTCCGGCAGCGGCACGACCGCCGTCGCCGTGTCGGCGAGTTCGCCGTCGCCGATCGAGAGCGGCAGCACGCGCGGCCGCGTGCCCACGGTCCCCGACTCGTAGATGAGCACGAGGTTGGGGGCGTGCGTCAGGCGGGCGAGGTTGCACGCCGCACTCGGCAACCCGATGCCCACGAAGCACACCGCGCCGTCGGCGAGGCGCCGCGCGGCCGCGACGGTCATCATCTCGTCCGGCGTCCACCCGCGCCCCGCCGACGGCTGGCCGTGGCCGCTCGTCGCGCCGCTCCCGGTCACGCGGCCACCCCCACCGACCGGAGGAACGCCGCGTGGTCGGGCGTGTCGAGCACGTGCCGGCCCATCCAGTTGTTGAATGACACCCGTTCCCGCGCGATGCCGTCCCACGCCTGGTAGAACGCGTTGTCGCGGTGGTAGTCGCCCTGCACGTACGACGGATACGCGCCGCCCGGCACCACCGCGATGCCGGCGACCAGCCACGATGGAAGCACCACGGCGTTCATCGGCGCGTCGAGGGTGTCCACCACGCGTTCCACCGTCACGAGCACCGTGCGGGCCGCGAACGCGGCCTCGCGGCTCGCGCCCACGATGCCGGCGATGAGCACGTTGCCCTCGCGGTCGGCACGCTGCGCGTGGAGGATCGTGACGTCGGGGCGTACGGCCCGAACGGCGGCGAGCGACTCGCCGGTGAAGGGGCACGTCACCGTCCGTACGCCGGCGGGGTTCGCCTCGACGAGCCCCGTGCCTCCGTAGCCGCGCAGCGTGCCGAAGGGCAGGCCGCTCGCCCCGGCCGCGTACGCGGCGGCGAGGCCCGCGTGGCTGTGCTCGTCGAGCTCGAGCGGGCGCGGCCAGCCGTGCTCCACGGCGTCGCGCAGGCGGTGCAGGGAACCCACGCCCGGGTTGCCGCCCCACGAGAACGTGAGGCGGCGCACGCAGCCCATCCCGATCATCTGGTCGTAGATGATGTCGGGCGTGAGCCGTACGAGTGCGAGGTCGCGCCGGCGTTGCCGGATGATTTCGTGGCCGGCCGCGAACGGGATGAGGTGGGTGAATCCCTCGAGCGCCAGCGTCTGGCCATCGCGCACGTGCGCGGCGATGAGGTCACGGAGCGGAAGCAGTGGCACGCGTCGGGCCGGAGGGATGGGCGCTCAGGCGGGTTGCGGCGTCACGAGGCCGCGGCCAGGTCCACGTCCTCGAGGAGCCGGTCGAGCAGCGCGAGCGCGTCGGCGAGTTCGCGCTCCGCGATGACGAGCGGCGGCGCCAGCAGCAGCAGGTTTCCGCGGCACGCGAACGACACGCCCGCCTCGAGGCCCTTGCGGACGAGCGCCGCCAGCGGCGGGGCCACCTGGGGCCAGGTCGAGAGCGGCTCGCGGGTCGCGCGGTCGCGCACGAGTTCCAGCACCACGAACAGGCCGCGCCCGCCGCGCACGTCGCCGATGCACGCATGGCGGCCCTGCATCCGGACGACTTCGTCGAACATTGTGGCGCCCAGCCGCCGCGAGCGCGCCATGAGGTCATCGTTGGCGTAGGCCTCAATGGCGGCCAGCCCCGCCGCGCACGCCAGGGGGTGGCCGCAGTACGTGAGTCCCGTGTACAGCATCTCGTGTTCGAGCCGCCCGGCGACAGCGCGTGAGAGCACGACGGCGCCAAGCGGCAGGTGCGCGCCGGTGAGCCCCTTCGAAAGGGTCATCAGGTCGGGGCGGCCGTCGTCCCCGTAGCGTTGCCACGCGAACCACTCGCCGCACCGCCCGAAGGCGCTCATCACCTCGTCGGCAATCAGCCACACCCTGTGCCGGCGGGTCGCCGCGCGAAGCGCCGGCCAGTACTCGTCCGGCGCGACGATGCCGTTCGTGCCGGCGTCCGGCTCCATCAGCACCGCGGCCACCTCCGCGGCGTCGTGCGCGGCGATGACCTCCTCGACGTGCGCGACGCTCGCCCGCGCGCAGTCGGCCGCGTTCGTGGTGCCGAACGGGCACCGGTACGCGTACGGCGGAGGCACGTGCACCACGCCGTGGGCGGCCGGGTCGCTGAGGTGGTGGGTGCGGGCGTCGCCCGAGAACGCCATCGCCGCGTAGCTCGCGCCGTGGTACGAGCGGTCGCGGGCCACGACGAGGCCGCGCGGGCGGCGCGCGGCCTGGCGGGCGAACTTCACCGCGCTCTCGTTGGCGTCGGCGCCGCCGAGCGTGAAGTACACGCGCCCGCCCTCGAACCCGCCCAGCTCCAGCAGCCGCTCCGCCAGGCGGGCACGCGGCTCGGCGCCCCACGCGTTGGCTACGTAGCAGAGGCGCTCGGCCTGTTCGCGGATCGCGCCCACCACGGCGGGGTGCTGGTGGCCCAGGTTGGAGCACTCGGACTGCGAACTGAAGTCGAGGATCGAGCGCCCGTCGGCCGTGAAGAAGCGGGCGCCTTCGCCGCCCACGACCGTCGGAGCATCCCAGTCCGCCTGGACGCACCAGCTGTGCAGGACCGTCTCGCGCTCAGGGCGAACCGTCGCCATGGCCCCGCCCGAAGCGCCCCGCGCGCCGGTGCTCAGCGTCCCTTCACCCAGACGACGACGAGGCCGCAGCGGCCGGCGTCGGAGGCGGTGTTGTTCAGGTCCGGCGGGATGGTGGCCGGGCCGTTGTAATACTCGAGCGCGACGATCTCGGGAATCGCGATGGACTTGAGGTCGAATCCGTCGGGTGCGAGCCGGTCGTTGACGACGACCCCGATCCGGCAGAGCTCGTTCTCGATCGGGGCGCTGAACGTCTGGCGGATTCCGCGCCGGCTCACCAGCGCGAGGTCGCCGTTGCCCACCTCGCGGACGTCGCCGCCGGTGACGCGGGCGAGCAGCCGCGGCGTATCGGTGGCGTGCATCTTCTCGACGTCGGCGGCGGTGAGGAACCGGCCCGCGCCCTTGCGCGCGCTGCGGCGGACGAAGGCGTCGGGCAGGACGGCCTTGACGGACGTGTCGGCCGCCGCCTGCGCGGTCGCCGCATCCGGCGTCGCAGCGGCGGCGAGGGCGAGGAGCAGGGTGAGGCGGACGGCGCGCAAGGATCCTCCGGGACGTGACCGAAGGAGTTTCGGACAATCCCGCCGGGGCGGCAAGGCACCCCGGCGGAATCAAGCCCGACTACTCGCCCTGGCCCAGCGAATACCCCGGCCGGCCGTCGAACGTGTAGAGGTTCTCCGTCTTGACGACGTCGATGCCGGCGTACGCCAGCCGCAGCAGCGCGTTGGCCACGGCGGCCGGGGTCACCGGGTTGCCGGTGCCGCCCACGAACCGGCAGCGCCAGTGGTCGGTGCAGAACGTCGCCGCGTGCCGTTCGGGCCACACCTTGACGCCCCGGTTCGTGATCATTGTCAGCCGGAGGTCGTCGGCGACGAGGGCGCGCAGGCGTGCGGACAGTTCGTTGGCGTCGCGGCGCGGGGCGTCCCAATCCACGAACACGTCCACGCCCACGAGCTCCTTGTGCGGGCGGCGCGGCGTGCCCGTCGGCGTCGTGACGGCGGGCACGGGCTCGCCGGCGGCCCGGGCCGCCGAAAGCACGGCCGGAACGAGCCCCAGCCGCTCGATGACCGCGTCGGCGAACTCCTGCGTGCCCACCAGTCGGCCGCTCTGTCCCTCGGTGTAGATGTCCTGCGTGTGGATGCCATCCTCGATGGTGCGAAGCAGGGCGTTCTCCACGCGAATGGCCACCCCGGGCTGCCCGACATGCCGGAGCATCATCGCCGCCGCGTTCAGGAGGCCCGTCGGGTTGGCCACGTTCCGGCCGGCGATGGCCGGCGCGGAGCCGTGGATGGCCTCGAACATCGCGCACTCGACGCCGATGTTGGCCGAGCCGGCCAGTCCCACCGAGCCCGCGAGCTGCGCGACGACGTCGGAGAGTATGTCCCCGTAGAGGTTCGGGACGAGCACGACGTCGAAATCCTCCGGGGTGTCGGCGAGGCGGGCCGCGCCGATGTCCACGATGAGGTGCTCGTACGCCAGGTCCGGGTAGTCCTGCGCCACCTCCTCGGCGACCTGCCGGAAGAGGCCGTCGGTGAGCTTCATGATGTTGTCCTTCGTCATGCAGGTGACCTTGCGCCGGCCGTTCGCCCGGGCCCAGGTGAACGCGTAGCGCGCGATCCGCTCGCACCCCGGCCGGGTGATCAGCTTGAGGCACTGCGTCACTTCCGTGGTCTGGCGGTGCTCGATGCCCGCGTAGGTGTCCTCCTCGTTTTCGCGGATCACGACCACGTCGAGCTGCGCAGGGCACTCCGGGTGCCGCGGGGTCGTGCTACGCAGCGGTGGTTCGCGACGGGCTCCGGTTGTTTCCGTTCGAGGGCGTCGCGTCGCCGCCGGACCTCGGCAAAATCTTCGCTGAAGAACTCGCGGCCCTCGAGTTCTACCCGAGGGCCGCGATGGTGCCAGGCGAGTTGCGCGGTGCGTCGTCGTGCGGGGCGCTCGTGCTCTGGTTCCGGTAGGTTACTTCGACGCGGCGGCCAGCCGACGGATTTCGCTCGCCATCGTCTTCACACGAGCCGAATCCTTCGCGCCGTTCGCGTCCTTGTCCACCTGCGCCGCGAGCGCCGTCAGGGCCGCCGCGCGCGCCGCGCCGCTCTTCTGCTCGGCCGCGTCGAGCGCCGATGCGATCGCGGTCGTCCGGTCGGCGGACAGGCCGCTGCCGCGCACCAGCTGGTCGAGATACGACCGCACCACCACGAACGCCGGCGGCCACGTCAGCTTCGGCTGGCTCTGCGGGTTGTACTGGGTGAACGTCACGAGCTTGGCCGCCGCGATCTCGTTCGCCGACAGCTGGTCGCTCGGCGTCAGCTCGTAGATGTCGAACCCGCGGTCGAGCTCGGACGAATAGATGTACCCGTTCCAGTAGTACGCGCCCCACGACCCGCCGATCGTGTTGCGGCTGCGCGCGAAGTCCGCCGGCTGCCTCCCGGCCGCCGCGCCCACCGGGACGTCGGCGCCCGCCGGCGGGTCGATCGACCCGCGGTCATAGTACGCGATCTCGAACGGCTTGTCGGCGTCGGTGAAGTCCATCACGTCGATGCCGCCCTGGTACCAGCCCTGCACGTACAGGTCGCGCCCCGGCACCGGGATGAGCCCGCCGTTGTGCGACACGCAGTTCTCCTCGGCCGACTGCGCCGCCGGGAGCTTGAAGTAGCCGCGCTGCGACTGCTTCTTCTTCGCGTCCAGCGTGAGGATGGTGTTGCCGCCCAGCTCGATCATGCTGCCGGCCTGGCACATGGGACCCGTGCCGCCGCCCCACTCGTCCGTCTGGATCACCTTCTTCCCGTCGTTGCTGAATGCGGCCGTGTGGCGCCCCTGGAAGTTGTTGGTGTCGGTGACCGCGTCGATGCGGAACGGCTTCTCGGGATTCGTGATGTCCACGAGGATCGCGTGCGTGGAGCACGACGCCGAGAGCAGGTGGAGCTCCGGATACGCCGTCACGTCGTGGCAGTTGCGCGGGCCCGTGCGCGCCGGAATCGCCACGGCCGCCGCGGAGTCGGCGCCGCCCCGGCCACCCCGGCCGCCGCGGCCACGACCGCCCCCGGCCGGCGTCGGCGCGCAGAAGCGGATGCAGTCCGGCGTCGCGTCGAGGCCGGTGAAGATGCGCGCGCCCGGGATCACCTTCGCGTTCTCGGGGTGGTCCACCGGCACCTTGATGATGTCGAGCTGATAGAGCGAGTTGGTCGGGTCGGCCGGATCGTCGCCGTTCTTGCAGCCGGCGAGTTCGGTCTCGGGCCGCGCCGCCTGCTGGCCCGACACGTAGATATAGATGATGTTCGGGTCCGTGGGGCTCGGCACGATGGTGTGCGTGTGCGAGCCTTTGCACGTCTGCACGTTCTTGACCAGCTTCGGCGCGTGCGGGTTCGAGACGTCGAAGATCCGGACGCCGGCCATGTGGTCCTTCGGGTCCTGCACGCCGCCCTTGCCGCAGTCATTGCGGTTGCCCGCGCCCTCGGCCGACATGAACAGCAGGTGGCCCCAGATGGAGGGGTCGCCCTGCGACGTGATGCACTCCACCACGGAGGCGATGACGGGCTTGGCCGGGTCGGTGATGTCCCACACCGTGAGCCCGGCGAAGTTCGCCTGGTACGCGTAGTGGGTGGCGAAGGCCACATCGGAGTTGATGAACGTGAGGCCGCGCACCGTGTCGAACTGCGCCGGCTTCTTCGAGAACGAGACGAGGCGCATGTTCTTGCCCACCTCGCCCGCGTCGAACCGTCCGGGCTTGAGGTGGCTGCGGGGATCGTCGGCGGTCGGATACGTCTGCGCCGACGCCACCGCCGGCGCGACCAGGGTCGCCAGAACAAGGGTCAGCCTTCGAACGACGCGCATCGGGAGGGCTCCGGGTGGGGAAGGGTGCGGCGGGGAGGCCGCGGGGGCCGGCGAGTCACAGCGCCGGGATGTCTGGGTCAACGGTTTCGCGGAATTACTTCGGCGGGATCTGGGCCAGCAGGCGCTTCATGATGCCGATCTCACCGGTCTGCGCCGTGACGACGTCGTTGGCGAACACGTTCACGTCCACCTCCTGGCCGGCCAGCGGTGAGGCGAACAGGTCGTCCACCATCTTCAGCGCACCGGCGTGGTGCCGGATCATGCCATCGAGGAACGCGCGGTCGAAATCGACGCCCCTGGCCGCGTCGAGCTCCTTGAGCTCTTCGTCCGTCAGCATCCCCGCCATCCGCATCGTGTGCCAGGACGACGTGTCGGGCGCGAACTGGTCGTAGCGCCTGAGCCATCGCTGCATGATGCGGATCTCCGGCATCTGCGACTGGTCGATCTTCTGCGCCAGCTTCAGCACCTGCGGATTGGCGCCGTGGGCGGCCGCCATCTGCGTCATCACGATGGCCTGGGCGTGGTGGGCGATCATCCCCTGCATGAACTCGACATCGGCCCGGGTGTAGAGCGCGCCCTTCGGGATCACGATCTCGTGACCCATGTCCATCCCGCTCATGCCACCCATGCCGGCCATCCCACCGCCCTGCGCAAGGGCCGCGGACGGTCCGGCGGCAAACAGGGCGACGAGCGCGCAGGCGACGACTGGACGTTGGGCAATCATGGCGGGAGCTCCCGGCTCGAGGGCGACCCGGCGGGAGGGCCGGGCGCAATTCATACGGCTTAACATTACGGTACGCTGCCGCGGCTCGCCGCCCCGGGGCACCCGCGAGCGAACGGCCAGGGAACGTCCAGGGGCGTGGCGCGCTACAGGTTGTCGCCATGATGTCCCGGCTTCCCTATGTTCATCGGCAACCCCCACCCGTCGTCCTCATGCCGCCCACCGCCCCCCGTCTCGCGGCCGCGCCGCTCGTCGTCCTCCTGGCCGGTTCCGCCTGCACCGCCACGCTCCCGGTTCGCACGCTGCCAGCCGGCGAGAACCGCTGGACCATGTCCCTTGGCGGCCCCCTCCTCCCGCATCACGCGCCCACCGGCTTCATCCCGTATGCCACGATCGGCAGGCTGTGGGGGCGCAGCGACGCGGTGACAATGAGCGCCAACCTGCACCTGCTCGCGGCCGCCTTCGAGGTTGCCGGGGTCGACGTCGGTGTGGCGCGCCGGCTCAGGCGCCAGCACGGCAGCGTGCCCGAGGTCACGGGGCAGGCGCAGGTCCTGGCGTTCGCCGGCCAAGGGGGCGCGCGGGTGTACCCGAACATCACCGCCACGGCGAGCTGGACTGCGGGGCCACGGACCCTCTTCTATGGTGGCGCCGGCGCGACGCTCCGGCTCGACGGCGGGCGCACGGTGATCGCCACGCCGCTGGCGGGCGTCCAGCGCGACGTCGGGCGGCGCCTGGTGCTCCAGCTCGAGGGCAAGTGGATGGCCGCGAACGTGGACATGCACAGCGGACTCTTCGAGGGCGAGAACAGCATCGGCGGCAACGGGGGGCTGGCGCTGCAGCTCGGCGTCCAGATCCGGCGATGACGCGGGCGCTCAGGAGTACCGTCGCCGCCATCGCCCTGACGCTTGCCGCGACGGGCTGTCAGCTCGACGCGATCGTCTTTTCCGGCGACGCGGTGGACGCGTACACGCTGCCCGCGACCGTCGTTCCCGACTCACTGCGGCGGGAGGTGACGTTCACG